>JABCSI010000037.1 GCA_018238965.1 Promethearchaeota archaeon | reverse complement strand
AAAGGAAAGAATGTCATAGTATACCTTGAACTGAACACAACCAACGCATAGATTTGATTGTTTTTTTTTTTGTTTTTTTTTTGAAAGTAAGAAATGTAAAGAAAGAAGTAAAAGTAAAGTAAAAAAAAGAAATTTACTCTCCCTAAATATAAGAAAGGATTATTAAAATTATAGATTCAGAGAATAACCACGAGGAGATGTTCGGGAATAAAGAATAATGTCTTTATTTTTCAATGAGTCGAAAATCTGTGTTGCAGTCAATTTTGAGAGCCCCGCCACTTTAGCTTCAATGGCTTCCATTAAATCGGGTTTTTTGGCGAACAATGGAGTAGCCTCGAATAGAGCTGCCACGGCTTGTAACACATTAGGCTCTACTTTTTTGTCGGCAGCCATCGGTGATGATTTCTTTTCGACTGCTTTTTTCTCAACCTTTTTCTTTTCAACAGTCTTCTTCTCAACCTTTTTCTTCTCAACTGGTTTCTTCTCTACTGCCTTCTTAGCAACTAGTTTCTTTTCAGCGGCCTTCTTCTCAACTTTTTTCTTCTCTACGGGTTTCTTTGGAGTTTTGGCCGGTTTAGGTGCCTTTTTTTCCTTTTTCGCCTTAGGCTTTGCTTTTGCCTTTGAGGGAGCTGGTTTGGAAGGAGCCGATTTAGATCTGGATTTTGTTGGGGCTTTGACGTGAACCTTAGCTTTAGGGTCCGGTCCTGTATATTGCGTTGGTAACCCCAATTGTTTCAAGTATTCAACATTCTTTGGGTTCAAAGTCTTGCGACGTCTGTCAAAAACCAAATTGTTCTTCTTAATTTGATCCATTGTCAATTTAGCTGCACGAATTTCAAATAAAGAGAATTTCTTTACATATTTATTAGGTGATTTTTCCATGTTTTAAGCAAAGCGTGACCATATTCAAATTTTTTGATATTTTCGATTACATTAAATCGGAAGAGACTTTAGCTTTTGTGAGAATGTATCTACAAGCAGAGTGTTTAGGATGCCTCATTAATCAGATTGCGAAAAGTCTCCATTTACTTCGCCCGTCCCTATCAAACGAAGATATTGTCAGTATTCAAAAGCGCATCATGGTAGAAATGATCAATCTTCCTAACCCAACCGCTATGCCCTACTACGGAAAACTGGTCTACCAATCCATTGCACAAGAGCTCGGAATTCTGGACCCTTATCGGGAATTGAAAGTACATTACAATCAATTGGTTCAATCCTTCGAACCCGTAATCGAAGAACTAATAAATAAATCACCAAATCCTTTGCATTCGGCCCTCAAGCTCATGATTTTGGGCAATACTATTGATTTTGGAACTCCCCACCAGATAGATTTACAGGAGGACTTGCAAAATTTTGCCAATATTCCCCTGGTTATCGATGATTTTGCTGAATTTCAAGAGGATCTTACCAAAGCCCAAAAAATTTTCATAATCGGGGATAACTGCGGGGAAGCGGTATTTGATAAAAAATTCATCGAGTTGATGAAAAAAAGATATCCAGAGAAACAAATTACCTACGGGGTGCGGGGGGGTCCGGCCATCAATGACATGACCCTAATAGAAGCCGAAGAAATTGGGATAACCGATCTCTGCCCCATTGTAGAGGGTTCAAGCTCACCTGGAGTAATCATGGATGAAGTATCGACGGCGTTTAAGGAAGCCTTCCAACAGGCCGATCTCATCCTATCGAAGGGTCAGGGTAATTTTGAATCCTTGGATGATATCCCTTCCGGTAATGCTCCGATTTTTTTTATGCTGAAGGCGAAATGTCAAGTAGTAGGCAAGTTATTTCACGTCCCAGTCGGTTCTCTTGTGTTTTATCGACGGAAATCGGTGGAGGATTTTAAAACTTAATCCATTTAATTAAGGAGAGAGAAAAATAAATATGTCTAAAATAATGGCTAATGACATCATGACATACTATGAAATTCATGGAAAAGGAGACCCCTTCATATTCATTCATGGAGGTTTAGTTACTTCTACTATGTGGCAATCTCAAGTAAATTATTTTTCTAAGTTCTACAAAGTTATTACATATGATATCAGAGGGCATGGAAAAACAGGAATTTCACCATTACGAAAGTATTCCATAGAATTATTTGCAGATGATTTAAAAAAATTAATTGAAAATTTGAATATAGTAAAACCAATTATTTGTGGATTATCTTTGGGTGGAATGATTGCGCAAGTTTATGCTACTAAATATCCGCATGATTTAAGAGCACTAATCTTAAGCGACACTGCCATTTCAACCTCTTTAACATTTTGGGATAAACTTATGGTTTATATATTATTTCCAAAATGGATAATGATACCGACATTACGTTTAATGGGTGTGAGAAATTTTATTAAATTTTCATTTTGGATTGCAAAAATAACAAGAGGAAAAGAATGGATTGGCAATAATGAAATTGAGGAATATGAAAGAAATGAAATGTTGAAGATAGATAAAAAAGAGTATTTGAAAATATTCAGCGCCATTTATGATTTCAAACTTCAAGATTTATCAAAAATAAATATACCAACTTTAGTTCTTAATGGTGAAAATGAATCAAAATCCGTGCATCACCATGCAAAAGTAATGAAAAATTTAATACCTAATTGTAAATCAGCAATTATACTTAACGCGGGTCACACTTCAAACCTTGAGAATCCTGAGGAATTCAATAAAGCTTTGGAAAAATTTCTTAAAATGCATCAAAACTAAAAAAAAAGTGATTTATTTTTGTTTTTCCCGCGAGACAACAATAACTTCCAACGGTTGGAGGGTAATTTGTGAGCCACCTATTGGCTGACTGAGAATTGTCGTAGAAGCAATCAACTTGGGATTTTCAAATAGACTCGGAAATTGGACGACTCCCTTATTAAAATTGAGAAAGACATACAGTTTCTGCTCAACACCGTTAACTAATGCAGTGCGTTTATACCCCAGAATCTTCGACGGCAATGTCTTAGGATCAAAAACATCCATTTTACCGGCATGGAGGGCAGGATATTGCCGTCGAATTGCCAAAAATCGCCTATAGCAATTTAAAATTGAATCGGGATCTTTTTTTTGCTCATCCACATTGATGCGGGGGTATTCGGAATCAACAGGCAACCACGGATCGACGGGAGATGGGGAGAAACCCGCATAATTATTTCCAGATCCTGACTCCGATCCTGATCCCAATCCAGACCACTGCATGGGAGTTCGACAGCCGTCTCGATAAATCGCCCCATGGAACATTTTTTGCATTATTTTCAAAATAAAATTAGGGAATTTTTTATAAAATAAAGCTAATCCATCCTTGGCTTCATTTATGGAAATCTTGACCTGTTGCATACCGATTTCTTCCCCGTAATAGGTATACGGAACTCCCCGAACAGTAAATTGAAATGCTGCAACTAATTTTGCTTTATCGAGATTGTTCCCCAAAATGGATATTCGGCGGGTACAATCATGATTTGAGAAAGCCCAAGTGGGTATAAAGGGATCCGGGAACCATTTCTCACTTTGGTGGAGTAAAGATCCGAACCCATCATAGCCAAATTTTGCTTCCAGGGTTTGGAATTGAAAAACCGAATGTATACCCTCAATACCGGACTCTCCACAGAATTTACGAATTGTTTCATATGAGCCTAAAACCTCCCCTACCAAAAATCGGGCAGGACGGTATTCATCGGTTAATTCACGTAATTTTTTGGTAAATTCCAAGGTATCCGGATGATTGATGGTCATCTCGGCACTCTGAAACAACATTCCTGGGTCTGATTCCGATGGAAGTAATTTAAAACAAAAAGGATTGTCCCTAAATTCGGAATCCTCGAATAATGAACCCAAAATATCCAGACGAAATCCATCAACACCCTTATCCAACCAAAACCGCATGGTATCCAGCATTTCTGTCTGCACAGCGGGATTCCGATAGTTGAGATCGGGTTGGAATGGTAAAAAAGCGGCCCAGTACCATTGATCTGTGGTAGAATCGTATTGCCATCCGGAACCCCCTATTTGGGAATACCAATTAGTGGGTGGCGCCTTTCCATTGGGTTTTTTTCCATCCCGCCAAATATACCAATCCCTCTTGGGATTATCCTTATTTGATCTGGATTCCTTAAACCACGAATGTTCTTCGCTGGTATGATTTAAAACCATATCCATGACAATTTTCATACCCCGATCGTGGATTTCCTTTATCAATTGCTCTGCATCAGCAAGAGAACCATATTCTGGGGCAATATCTCGGAAATTTCTTATGTCATAGCCAAAATCACGCTGGGGTGAATCATAATACGGTGAGAACCACAGAGTCTCAATGCCTAATTCCTTGATGTAATCGAGTTTTGAGATGATTCCTTGTAGGTCCCCAATTCCATTACCGGTACTATCATAGAATGACCGTGGGTATATTTGATAAACGGTAGTTTTCTTCCACCATGGGATCGAAAAAACATTTGGCATAGGAAAAAAAAAGAATTTTGCCTATTTATTAATTTGCACTTCCAATAATGGACATCATGAATAGAAAAGACCGAGCGTGTATAGAAAAGCCCAAACAATAACCGCGCTGACAATACTATTTAGTAGGTTGTCAGAAAGAAATGTTCCGTATAAATCCGTCAATACAAATCCAAATGTAACCAAACTGGCCATGGTGATAATATAAATGAAAGCAATTGGGTTGGGAAGCAGCAACATTATGCCAATAACTCCAATAAATGTTGTTAATCCTCCCGCGATCAACCCTTCCCATGTTTTTTGAGAAAATTTCCCTACACCACGCAATAAATGGTTGCCAAAGTTTTGCCCCACAAAGGAGGCCATGGCATCCGAAATACAGGATACCCAAACCGCAACAAAAAAGACCTGGATCGGGATAAAGGGTTGGATCCAGAGCATATTTGCCAGGAGAATGGTTGAAGCGCCATTGATGGTCCACTTTTCCTTTTCAATATCCAGGGAAATTTCAAACCATTTCATACCCCATTTCGGGAGATATTGCCAATTTTCCATGCGTGTGATATCACCCGTCATCAAGGTAATCCAAAAAAGCGACGCCACCAAAAAATAGAAGTAATTCCGGAATTCAACACTCGATAGACCATTTTCACTTGATTCTGGAAAATATCTAATTGATACAAAATAGAATATGGAAACCCCGCAAAATTGTAAGACGTGGAGAAGTTTTCGACTAATGTTTGTAGTTTTGACTGCCCTAGCCGTTCGAGCCTCTGCCGATGTAATAAACTTAGAATAAGATAAATCTTGGCGATATTCGGGATGTTTTCGTTTGCGGAGGATGTTCGGGAGCACATTAAGCCCAAAAAAGAAGAATATACTCGCCGAAAGAATAAGGAACAACCACTTCGCATACATCCCTTCGACCAATGAATCTCCAGCCCCATCTCCATCGAAAAGATGCAATACTTGGAAACCATGGAGGATAAAAAGAATTACATTAACCATTTCCGAAGCCAAGTGCGGACGTTTTTCAGCCCGATGGCGCTGATTGAAGAGATGAATTGCGAGTATGCACCCTAAACCCCAGATATAAATGGCACATAGGAGTAAAAAGAGATTCATTTATAGGAAAGTTCAATGGAAGATACCTTTTAGATTCTTTCATGAATTGGGCATAAAATCAGTGGTGCAAAAAAAAATAAGTTTTAAATAATGAAAGTTCCATTTATGTTTTATTATACACATAAACCGTATAAAAATAAAAAAAATTAGGTGAAAATGATTTGGCAAAGAAAGAATTATTTATAAAAAGATGTTACGAGATTGTACAGGAATTAAAAGTTCCTCTGATTGACGAACGAATTTATTCAAAGGCAGAAATTACAGAAACAAGATACGGGACTACAATTATCTTTACTTTTGGGGAAGATGAGTCCGTTATTAGAAGTTTTTTTGGTTTAGCCGAATATTATCATACGATTGTGCTCAAAAAACGTGAGTCGTTTTTCATTGCTAATGGATCTCTGCTTTTCAAATTGGTTTCAAGGTAAATTCAACTGTTAGAAGCCTCTGTTCATCTGCATCTAGGTTCAGATGGAAATAGATCGAGAAAAATTCGGTTATTTTTTCTATATTGGTTCAAAAAAAAATTGAAATTGTAAACTGATTTAAGGATATACCCTTCAGTCGGAGCAGGACTCCTCCTTTACGGGTCAAGTTGTGAGATATTGATATTAAGGCGGATTATTAATCCGATAGGATATTAGAGGTTGTTAAAATGAATAAATTGATTGAGTGTGGCAATTATTGATGAGATATATTTCTGAAAAATCACTTTCCCTTAATAAAAATGATTTGTGGCCTGGAATCGCCAACTTTTAACTATGACATAGTGGAAATAATGACATCCAATCAAATAATCCTTAGCATTGTTAGGATATCATGAAAAAATTATGAAAAAGTAAACAGAACGGCATCATTCTCTGTAATTTGGCAAAATATCCTACAAATCCGCCGTCAGATTGTGGTCAATTTTGGATTTAATTTCCGCTTCCTTCTTCTCAATATAGCCCCACACAATGTTCAAAGCAGCTTCCACCGCTTCGGGTTCTATAGCATCCACTGTATCGTCAGGCGTGTGATATGCTGCTGCTCGCTCCGAATTTCCCCAAGGCATTGCCATCAATGTTGTTGCCTCCACCCCAATCTTGGCCAATTCGGCCGCATCGGTACCCCCTGTTAAAAATGCAATCGGTTTGCTGGTAGCGGGATAATTCAGCGAATGGGCAATTTCTTCACATTCTTTTGCCATTTGGGTTGAGAGAGGTACCGATCCGTTAATATCGGATGTAAGAAAGAAAAGATCCTGCAAATAATAAGGGCAGTCAATGTTAAGATTATAGGTCGGAATTTGAGTCAGATCAGTCCGATGTTTTTTCGCATATGCCCTAACACCCCGGAGCCCACATTCCTCGGCATCCCAACTGCAAATCATTATACGGGTATGCTCTAAACCCTTACCTTCTTGCTTTAATTTTGCAATTTTTTTTCCAATTTCATGGGCTATGCCAATTGATATCAAATTATCTCCAGCACCAGGGGTCCCCTTGTTCCCTCGGAAAAACCATAATTGGAGCACAAATAGAAGAGATACAAGCGTGAAAATCTTAATACCGATTACCCATCCTGGATTATTGTTGGTGATTGCTTGAATAATAGTCCAAATCCAAGAAAAAATCCAGAGCAATGCTGCAGAACCTATTCCTCCGAAAACCCTGAGTGCATAAAGTTTTGGTTGGTGGATGAAGAAATTAAAAATAAATGCACTATCGTGGTGCCCCGAAATTAAAATCTGTTGCTTGACTTCCTTCTCAGGTTCGATAATTCCCACAATATTTGTTCCAGTTTTCTTAACCCAAAAAGCATCAATGTATTCATAATACAGAAAGAATTCAAAAACAAGGGCGGAGAGACCGAATGTGATTAAAATACCGGCCAATAATGGGAGATTTATCCAAATAAACACGGTTGAAATTATATAAAGGCTAACGATTAATCTGATATATCCGAGAAATGCCTTGGGATGAACCGAAAAGCTCTCTTCTTGAACTTCATCGCATACTTGTTCAAATTTGGCTTTAATTAAACTTGCACCTAGTGCATCACTTGGATCTCCGGTCAGTCTCGGCCCGGTTTGTTTGATTATGTCATCGGTAAATTTCAAAGCGTTCTGAGCATCTTTATTTGAAAATGCAGTTGCTTCCATAGATGACAATTGGTGCTGAAAATATAAAAGATGATCGCTTGAACTTGTGTGGGGAACTGATTTCTCCACAATTTTGTATAGAATCATAATGAAAATGAAAACTTGGACCAATTTTAAAACTTAAACTAAAATTAAAACTGAAATTAGATCTCAACTAAAATGTCTAAGTTTGCAGCATCTTCAGTATTTGCTTCATAAAATTAGAATCAATCTTAATATTTTTAGATTGTAACCACTGTTTTAATTCGGCAGGATTAGTTTTATTAAGATTTGAGTTTGTAAAGTCGGCTTTTCTGTGATAGAATATCAAAAAACCATCAAAAATCTCTTCAAAAAATATATGCTCTTCGAAGAAGCTGATAAAATATTCAGAGAATTTGTAGTTTTGACGCAGTGGGGATTTGTAATTGGTTCTATACTTCAAAATTAAATACATTTCTTCATAAGAGACCGCTTGCCATTCCTTTTTTGGATTATCTCCAGGATTGAACTTTGCCTTCAATTCATCCACATTGAAGAGATTTTCTTCCAACAAATTCAAAAATTTCAGCATTTGCTCTTCGCCCTCCCTATAAGAAAGTTCAAAGTCAGCATAACTAATATAGTCAAGTCTTAAAATGGGATTAGCATCGGTCCCTTTCCATAAAACGGAATTATAAGGAGACTTTTCGTTACGATTGGCGATAACCGTGAGAATCTCTTTCAAATTTTGATTTGAATTCAAAGTTTTGATGCTAATTTCGATAAAAGGAGATTCTGACATTGTCATGTTTCTGTTCGCCTTGTGGGAAAAAATAGCTTTTCATTTAAATTTCTTCGGAAATCCAGATTTTCCTCATAATTGGGCCAAATCATCCATTATAATTTCCCGTAAGAAATCATCAATGATATTTTACCGTAAGAAAATTTTAAATTTAAGCAGGAATTCGTTGGATTTCTCAATTAAGGCAAAAATTGAAAGTTCTTACTAAAAAAAAGTTGAACCTTAAAGGAATAGAACGCTTTTTATCAAGATATGAATTTCGCTATTTTCGTCAGAAAGACCTATGGTTTGCCATGCAAACCTATAAATATAAAAAATGGTTTAGTAGAATTAGATGTATATCTTTTGCCATGCAAAAGAATTAAGAAAAAATTCTTAAGTTAAACCACGTGCTATCAAACTAAGATGACCCTCAATTCCGTCTAGTTCATAAAAAGAGGACACGTTAAGTGAGAGGCACATTAAATCAAGAAGTAAGTTAACAAACAATTCAAAAATAAAGAAGGGAATAATAATGAAAAAAATGAAAAAAATAGCACCGGCCGTGATATTGTCTACCATATTACTTATGTCGATGATTCCCAATGATCTTTTCAAGTCCACTGGCGCATTATCAGAAGATTTGCCTGTTGAGGAACTTCTTTTTACTGATGAAGAAGAAAAATCTCAACTTGAAAATTTCATGGAAAATTTGCCTTCACCGGATTCAGCAGCCACCTATGTTGCAGGATGGTGGAATGGATCTTTCCAATATAGAACACGCGTTGAACTCACCAATAGCGAAGCGTTCAGCCAAGCAAAACCAATAGATTTGTATTTGGAATTTGATAGTGGGGTTGCACATAAAGATTCATTGCGTGTGGTGAAATTTAGCATTGAAAATGAAATTGAGACATGGACACCTATCCCAACCCAAATATGGAATGAAACCGTAAATAATCCTGATGTGAATCACCTGGCAAGTGCGACTGTTACATTTATTGAAAATTATCTCACAGCCGGAACAACGGTTTATTACGTTTATTACGATGACGATAGTCAAGTAGATACAACAGATTATTCAGATCAAATTTTCACCGCCAATTTAGTCGGTCAAGATTTAACCGTGAATTGGGATGACGTATATGGTAAGGATTATCGATTATCTTTATCAAAAAATTACGGCGCAACCGAATTGGTTGATCAATATTTGAATAATCTTCATACGGATAACTCCAGCTCTCCAGGATCGGCAACCTTGGATCAGGATTTGGTTGCATACTGGAATTTTGATGATGATACACCTACGGAACAAACAGGATTTATTCCCGGAGGGTCAGGAACAGGCTATATTGAACATGGTGGCGCCACATATGGAGATTCCCAAACTAATTACGGACGTGCTTTGGTATTAGATGGAACTGGTGATTATGTGGCCATTAATGCAGATCATACCGAAATGGGAGGATATGGCACCCGATACGATGAAGGAATTACAATAATGGCATGGATCAACTTAGATGTTGGATCTGGTGGGGAACGTATCATTGCTTCGTGGGACCGATCCGAATATTGGAGGTTTTCTATCGATTCTAGCAATAGGTTATATTTTTCCACTACCAGCGTTGATGGAATTGACGACTTCCATGGGACCTCCATTACATTAGATGAAGGAACTTGGTATCATGTGGCAGCATCCTATGAACCAAGCACCGGGAATAAATATCTCTATGTGAATGGTGAACTTAAAGATACAAAAACCGATGGACACACTCCAGGAAATACTTTGCATCCATCGACCATTAACCATCCAAGATATGGCTTCTTCGGAACAGGATCGGAGGCATCATCTTTTGATGGAGCTGCGGCTCCAGCTAGTTATTTTGAGGGTAAAATTGACGAAATTCGTGTATATAATAATTTCCTTGATGCAGAAAGGATTGATACGGCGAAAATTCCCAATCAATTGGGATATATTAATACAATTACTGAAGTGAAGAATGGCCCTGTATTAGCCATCTATGATGTCGAATGGTATCCTATAGATTTTAATGGAGGGTTAATGGACGTTGTAGATTCGTGGTATTTTTATCGCAGTTTGAATATGTGGAAGGTTTCTAGGACTTATTCTTTTGACTATGTTATTGATGAGCCGACAAATTTTGGAGCGTTTCACACCCTTTTTAATTGGGATACGAACGATCCAGATATTTCAGAAGAGGATTATTACTTTTATGATGGTCAAAGTTATGAAGGTCATGACGATCTTACCTTTACTCCAAACAATTATACTGTGGTCTATGATTACGATGGTGATAACCGGTATAATGCATTAGGGTTATTCATTACAAATATCTCAGAAAGTTATTCCTATAATGGATTTTCCGATGTTGAATGGAGAGTAGATGCCGATGAAGTTGCAGAAACGGTCAATTTTGTTCCGGGTAACTATACGAATTTAATAAATCTAGAACTTGGTGATAATATAACCGTAGAATTCTGGGAATTTTTGCGTACGGATTATGTGGCCACCCCTGGTGCGGCAAATACCTACTTCAACAATATATATACTGCACTTTCTCAAGAAACTACTACAGTGATCCAAGAACAAGAATTTTTACTGTTCAATTTGGAGGTCAACGTAGAAGATATTGATAGTTTATTGATGCAAAATGTCAATGTATCCCTCTATAATTATACCGGAGGAGGAACGCCCAATTTATTGCAAACAGAATTAACGGATGAAAACGGAGAAGTAACATTTACATTCTTACCTGCAGATGATTACACGGTGAATTTCACCTATAGTCAATTTGATACTGCGAGTTCTATGTATTTGGGATATCGAAATGTAACATTGAATCAGACTGAGATGGATTACCAGAACGTGAAAACTCTTACCTTCTATCCAAATACCACCAATCTGGAACTTCATTTGATGACACCTGGAGGGCAAAAAATTGTAGGCGCCATGGTCGAATTTTACCAAAATTCTACAGGTTCATACGAATTTATTGGCAATATGTCTTCCAATAATGATGGAAATGTTACCCTTAATTGGTTCAATTTTACGAACAGCCAGCCCCAAATTCGATTTCGGGTTTATTTGTTTGATGGTTTCAAATTGATTAATTATACGGGAGACCCTACGGAAAACATTTCAGTTTCGAATATCGCTCAATCTTTCTATGATGTAGATGTGCAAATTGCAGATTTTGAAACATCATTAAATCTCACAGACTTAACTCCAACTTACGTCTTTTTGCAGCCTCTAATGTATAATGTAAGTTATACTTATAATATATCAAATGAAATTAAGCCGATTTATGATGCCGAAGTTACTTATCAAATCCTTCGAGAAAAAACAGTCTTGTATAACGGAATATTTACAGACACAAATGCGGAGGGAAATTCGGTAAACACAATTGATTATGATGCATTAGGATATGAATTAGAGACAAATGTGCAATATAAGTTGAGTGTAACCGCATCTAAAGCAGGGTATAGAACTCTTACCGAGATAATTTATGTTCAATTGTTGGATATTCCAACGACCTTTGCAGAAACAACGGGACAAGTAGATATCAGTCTTTATTGGGACGAAAACCTCTCGATTTCATTTCTATACAACGACACATTTTACGATAATGTAATTGAGAACGCTTCAGTTACATTTGAAGAGTCTGGTGATCCTTCAATCAACGGCATTTTGCGGGATGATGGCTTGGGTTGGTATACTTTGGAAATCAATACCAGTGAAATTTTCCCTGATACTGGAATCTTCAATTTGGAATTTTCCGCTTCCCAAACCAATTATACGAACCAATTTTTAGATTTTCAAGTCACAGTATTGGAACATACCACTCTGTTTACAACCTTGGATGATACGATTGAGAAATCCTGGCGTGAGAACTTTACACTTTCGGTCTCATTCTTTGATACACATGAATCTTCAGGGATCACCGATGGGAAGGTTTCCTACTCAGTTGGGCAGATAGCAGGGTTTGAGGGTAATTTTACACACATTGCAGATGGAATCTACGAATTAGTGCTCAATACTACTGATTTTGGCGGTGTTGGCAGTTATACAATTCACGTGACTGCAGAGAGATATCAATATGCAAGTCAATCCCTTTCATTCTACATTGACATCAACCCGGTACAAACTCGGATCAATAATACTATCTTATTACGGGAGGATATCAGTATTAATGTGACCACCCAACATTTCTTTGAATTTAAATATAGCGAAATGGAGGGAACAATGATTTCTGGTGCCGATGATGCCTATTTCGAATGGGAAGATGGGACTACCACCTACACTGGCACTCTTCAAGATCTAAATAATGGGTATTATCGAATGGATTTTGAAACATTGAATAAACCGGTTGGTACATATCTCATTGCTGTGCATCTGGGTAAACAAAATTTTGTCAAGCGCTTTGCTACAATCACTTTGAATGTCCTTGAACGCCCTGTGGCCATCACCTTAGGAGAGGATATTGCCACGAAAGTAGCGGAAACAGCTGAGGGGAATCCAATTGTAATCGAATTTTCACTAACAGATCCGGTCGATGGCACACCCCTCACCCAGGCAACAGTTACCATGGATTATCTCGGAGCGATTATTCCAATTCCCGAAACTGATACACCCGGGACCTACCGCTATGTGATTGAAACCGATACTGGAGAATATAACGCTTTGATTGCCGCAATTACCGATACGGCAACGATTTCGATTCAAAAAGCGAATTATACTATTGATCCGTTTGATATCACCATTTCCGTAACTCCACCTGAATTCGTTGTTGGAAATGTCGGATTGCCGAAGATATTTGTATATATCGGCGCAAGTGTTGCCCTATTGGCAATTGCAATTGCCGGAACAAACCAATATATCCGATATGCCCGCATTCCGTTAATTGTGAAACAGATTAACAGCACTAAGAAACTCATGGGTGGAAATAAGACCATTACTGATGAAAACTTAACAAACACCTATGAAGAAGAAATAATCGAGTTATACCATGACGCTTGGGATATGCTCGATTTAGATCTCAAAAAAATTATAGGCGGTTCTTCTTCAAGCCCAAATATTCCTGGTCTTGGTGATGACAAACAAGGAGGGATCTAATTATGCCAACAGGAATGGTAATTATGCATTGGGATGAGCGGGTTGGAGTAGAAATAGTGGGAGCATACCCCAGCGAAGTTTCAATCCAAGAAAAAACCTTGATGCAACTCTACTCCCAACATGAATTTACAGGAGAAGCGGGTTTGGTGTCCATCACCGCAGGCGCAATAAATCTCGCCTCCTATTATACGGGGCCAGAATCCTCGGTTTATCTAATACTTTTGCTCACATCTGAGGAAGATGGAGATGTCTACGAGGAAATTCTTGCCGAAGTCTCCCGACAAATTGTAGGAAATCTTGATTCTAGGACACTCACAACACTATTGCCACCTCTATTCCAACGTCTCTCGGTATTTCCAACTTTAACCCCTGAGCAACGTTTGTGTATGGATTACAACAGTGAGATAAAACGCTTAGTTCTTCAACGACTTCGGGATGAGGCGGCAATAAGCAAATCTGAAATCGCCATTTGGTTGAAGGATCAGTACCGGGAAGGATTCGTGGATGTTGAAAACGTTCTTACCGGGATGGTGAAGGGCGGCTTGGCCAAGATTGCATCCGTTAAAGGGCTGAGTTCCGATATGGTCTTCATGGGGCAATCCTTGATGATGTTGCGAGTACCACCCAAGCAACTAATCAAAGATCCCGTTGATCGCCATCTCCCCGAAAAATTGAAGGGGGACTACATTAGGGAAGTAAGGTCGTTCTTTGAGACTTACAAACCTTCGGATTCAGACAATTTGCGCATCATCGATCAAATCATGCTCGATCCCCAGTGTTATGAAGTATTAAAATTACTCCGGGAGGCAATGGTAACTCGCAATGATTTGGAGAAACTACGCAAGAAAGGAGTTGACGACCTCGACGCCGTTTTACGAAAGTTTTGGGAAAACAAAATGGTGGCTGTGTTCCAGGATGATAAAAGCAATGAGTATTATTGTTTGGTGAGTGATTTTACCATCCGAAAATATTTCCCCAAGCATCAACTCGATACTATCCGCGAACAATATCGCTCTAAGGTTCAAAATACAAGTGTATTGATTAAAGCCTTAGCCCTGATGAAGGAAGAATATTACTCAATGGAGAAATCTCGGAAGAGAGCAATTATTGCTGATGATTCTATATAACATTCCGAGATAAATTTTCCGATTTGGTAAAATTTTTTTATCTCTATTTTTTGATTATATTTTTGTTCTGTTATTTGGTATATTTTTGTTTCGTTAATTTTTCTTTCCTTCACCTAAACCTTCAATTTCTTAGATATTCCTTGCTCAAAAAGTGATCCAGATCACATTTATATGGTTTATTTCAAAAGAGTAAATATGAAAATAACTGTCCCGGTATTTACTTACCAATGCCAGCACTGCGGAAAGCAACTTAAAAAATCCCAAAAAATATATTTTTGTCAAAGATGTGGTCAATATCTATGTCGAAGACATGAAAAAAATAATATGTGCCCGAAATGTTTAACCACAACGGATATTTGGATCCAGGATGAAATCCCCAAACGAATTCATCGAAAGGAGCGAAAATTTTGGAGTATTATGCTCCTATTACATCTCCCTACGGTTATATATTTTTACTTACTGTTCACCGATCGGATTGATATTGCGAACTCGAGCGAATATCTCCCCGTGATTTTCTTTTTGGTTCCGGGTATATTACTTTTTCCTTTGATTTTTCATCTTGCGGGAACATCGGCGCGAAAGGCCGTTATTACACGGGAAGTTCTCAAAGAAAATAATGATGTCCCATTTCTCGATTTTTTCAATGTTAAAATTGGCGTAGGATATCAGGCTACCGAGATCAATATAAATATGCCGATGATTAACGAAATAGGGAACAAACTCGGGTATATTATTGATAATTATGGGATTAACCAAATAATGGTGAGCTTTGTGAATTACTTTCGGCTCAATGGCATTGTGGATAATAGAATCATCCAATCGAAGATAATGGAATTATTTGATACTACCGAGATAGATGTGCAACAATTCGCTCCATAACCATCCAATATCTTTATATTATCGGACTATAAAGATTGGCATTACCCAGAAAAGAACCCAAATTATTTCATAAGATACATTTAAATATATTTTAAATCAAAATATAAAATGATCCTAAAAGGTGAAATAAATATGGGTTTGATTTCAACAAAATGTGAAGTTTGTGGTAGGGCTATTTTTCATGGAGGAGGAATTGGAGGACATTATGGTTCCAAATCTGTAAAATGTAATCACTGCCTACGAACAATGTGTCATAAGTGTCATAAAGGTCCACTCTGTAAAGAGTGTTTGAATACAGCTCCTGTGGAAATTCAGAAGAGTTGCATGAAGGTAAAAATATTGGTAAAAATTGCATGGTATATTGAACTTGGAATACTCGTCTCTCCATATTTATTAATGTTCGTTGTCGTTGCAATTTTAAAATTAGATACTGATGAGCTTCCATGGTTGTTTTCAATTTTTGGAATTTTAGTGCCTCTAGGCATGTTTGGATTATGTTTTGTGCTTATTTGGGGAAAAAGCCTTAATAAAAATTGGTATCGAAAAAATCAGCAATACCTTCCCCCCTATGAAGGAAGATATTAAGTTTAGAATTTTTTTACTTTTTTTCTTACTTGTAATTAATTTTAGTAGAACAATTTCAAATTTGCCATTAGCCAAATGGATTCAAATAGGAATGCTATAAAAATTAGCAACATTATTCAAATAGATTCACCCCCACATTACATTGTTAGGTTAACTGTAGCGTGGATTAAACATGGAAAATCCTTCCCTCAAGGCAGATCAGATTCAACGGTATTCCCGACATATCATATTGCAAGATGTGGGAACCACCGGTGTGAAAAAATTACTACAGGCCACGGTGTGCGTAGTTGGTGCGGGCGGCCTTGGATGTCCCGTCATTCAAATGTTGGCCACGGCGGGAGTCGGTCACATTAAGGTAATCGACGGAGACAGAGTAGAACTTTCGAATCTTCCCCGCCAACCGCTCCATTATACTTCGGACGTGGGGCAATTTAAGGTCGAGAGCATCATCCAAAAAGTAAAGGCGTTAAATCCCGAAGTTCAGATGGAAGGCATCAGGGAATATTTGACCAAGGATAACGCACTGGAAATTTTACGGGGTTGTGACTATGTGATTGATGCCAGTGATAATATTGCAACCAAATTTCTCATCAACGATGTGTGTGTTCATCTCCGAATCCCGTTTACTATTGCCGGGGTAGTTCAGTGGATGGGACAACTAATTTCCGTGAACCCAGGCGATTCAACTTGTTATCGTTGCGTTTTTCATACAATTTCTCAGGATAATGATTCAATGTCATGTTCTGCGGCAGGAGTAATAAATACCGTTCCCAGTTTTGCGGGAATTCTTCAAGCGAATGAAGCCATCAAATCGATCATTGGAAAGAAGAAAAAATTCACCAACGGAGTCTTTTTCTTTGATCTGGCCGAGAACTCCTTTGATTTTGTGCCCATTAAACGAAATCCCGAATGCCGAGCTTGTGCCGATCCGAAGAAACCCTTCTACTTATCGGAAAATTACGAGCGCGATGCCGATCGGTGCGAAATTATTCCAAAATCAGAGTGAAAATGTTCCATAATCAACTTAAAATTGTTAATCGGGTATTCTGTCATAGTATTCTGAAGAAATTTAAGATTTTTGAATCCAGAGTGTCATTTGACCATTTTCCTCCAGCGAATGTACAATGACCCCCAAATGCTGCCTTGACACATTTTCCGGCACACTGGTAAAGGCGGAACGAAAATCCAGCAATACCCTTAATATTTCTCCTGATTGCATCTCTTCCAGTGCTACCTTGGTATATACGAAAGTCATGGGGCACTGCTTCCCGATCAAATCCAATTTGGTTCCCATGTCTGCCCAGTTTTCCGTTTTTTCCATTTTCTCACTTTTATTCCTTTTTTCCCTTTTTTCCCTTATCTCACTTTTTTCCCTTTTCTCACTCATATTCCTTTGTTCCCCGTTTCCCTTCATACTTACGGTTGCGGGTGGAATATATTATTTCTTTGCATTGTAGTGTAAAAGTAAGTGGAGAAACTTTACCGTAAAATAGCCAAAGATTATTCGAGAGTAAGAACATTTGATTTTTGGACTTATAGATCAAACTAGATACAAGATTGATGAACACAAAGCGCTGGTTCCTCACAAACTTCATGAATACATGCATTCAAATACATGGGATACTGATATTAGTTTGTGAAAAAAAATGAGAGAAAAGAAGAAACGACTTACTGGCAAACAAAAATTCGCGTTAAAACTCATCGGAGAAAAAGTGCTCGATCCAGAAATTCAAAGCAGAATGAAAAATAAATTTGGAGAGGGAATGACAGAAGAAGATATGCAAAGACTTCATGCAATTGCGCTACATATGGGAAAAGACGCACCCACTCGCTATTTTAGGAGCCAAAAAGGGAGAGGGTGGTCCTCTGGACTGCGACGACGCAAGTCTTGAATATTCAATTCTCGGATGTGAAGCTTTCCCAACGAAATCAGCCCGGAATTTTTCTGTATTTTTCATTATTTTTCTGTGTTTTCTGTATTTTTCCGACTTTTTCTAAATTTTTCTCTATTTAAAACACAACCTTTTACGATAGTGGAATTAGCTATAAAAACCCAAAGCGTACTCCATGAACTATGGAAGAAGAGAGTAGAGAAAGTAAACAGAATAAAGAAAGCACGGAAAATAGTAAATTCATTTATCTTGATCATGCCGCCACAACTCCGTTAGATCCCCGTGTTTTGGATGAAATGCTTCCATATCTACAAAATCACTATGGAAACGCCTCTTCAATGCATGCAGCTGGAAATTTTGCCCGAGAATCCATCAAAATGAGTCGAAAACGTATTGCAGATTGTCTGGGAGCAAACCCACGTGAATTAATTTTTACCGGAAGTGGAACCGAAGCGGACAATATTGCCATTATCGGAACCGCAACAAAACTCCGTAAATATGGTAAGCATGTAATCACTACCACGATTGAGCACCCGGCAGTCCGAAATTCGTTTCGTAAATTGCACAATGAGGGTTTTGAGGTATCATATCTCTCGGTTAATGCCGATGGCCAAATTTCTATTGAAGAATTACGCAGTATGATTCGGGATGACACAATCTTGGTTTCGGTTATGTATGCCAACAATGAAATCGGGAGCATTCAACCGATTCGTGAAATTGCAGAAATCACATCCCAGAATCAGATTATCCTTCACACCGATGCCGTCCAGGCCTTTGGGAAACTGCCCATAAATTTGCAACTGGAAAAAATTGATCTCCTAACCGCCTCTGCCCACAAGATCTACGGTCCTAAGGGAATGGGGCTTCTATTTATCCGAAATCAAGGAAATCTCCCCAAAGAATACAGAAAGCGAGGTAAATTTATCATCCCAATCACCTATGGAGGGGGGCAGGAATTTGGATTCCGCTCGGCGACCGAAAATGTTGCGGGCATTGTCGGGTTTGCAAAGGCAATTGAGTTAAGTTATACCGAAATGGAGGAGACTGCGGCTCGTCTTCAATCCCTGCGGGACGATCTGATTTCCTGGATATTGGAAAATATTTCTGGAAGTTCCTTGAATGGAGGATGGGAGTGCAGGTTGGCCAA
>JABCSI010000259.1 GCA_018238965.1 Promethearchaeota archaeon | reverse complement strand
CGGCACGCATTCCGGTTTTATAATCAAACATATCTAACACCACCTGGTTAACTTTGCGGTAAAGAAGCCTTAAGGGAATATCCACGGGACAGGCGTCTTCACATAAACCGCAGTCTATGCAACGGCCGGCCATATGAACCGCCCTGACCAGGTGAAAGATCGGAACTTCGGGCGGAACACTGCCGGTGGCGATCAGGTCGGTATGTTCCAGGCTGCATTCCTGACAGAAACAAACCGGACAAATATTCCGGCACCCGTAGCACTTGATGCATTTTTCAAATTCATACATCCACCGGTGAAACCGTTCTTCCTGGCTAAATTCTTCGGCGACCTCAACGTCCATGTTATTGTCGATCCCCACCTGTTTCTTATAAGATCCTGACTGTTGCGGCTCAAGATAAGAACAATCTCCATGTTCCTTGAGATTTGAAGGACAGCAGTTAATGTTTATTGTTTCCACATGATCAGGATTCAACTGGTTCCAGACATAAAGAACATTCAGGGCACGCTGGTTACAATCACGAACCAAAAGCCCGATTTTTATCTCCGGGCGTTCGGCAGCTATATTTGCAGCCATCTTTTCAAGGGAATAACGGGCCTTGCCAACAATCATATCGCGGAAGATCAATGTTGGATGAATTCTGTGGTGATCATTCAAAATTCACTATTGTTGAAATTACTAAAAAAAAATATAGGTGTTTGGAATGGAAAAGGAAAAATCAGCATATATTGTGAAAATCAACTCGGCACTCTCGAATCAGCCATTTTACATTAAAATCGACCATCAAGCCATTACAGTTGATACTATTATCGCCGAGGCGATTAACCAGTTGGTCACCGTCGGTCGCCCCCTCGAGTCAAAACAATTGGAATCACTCTATAAATCACATCAATTGTTCAATGAGGGCCGGAATATATCGAAGGGAACCCTATACCAAGAATTATCGAAAAAATCGGAAGATGTGCAAGGTAATATCGTCAAGGTTGCAGAAATCGATATGATCGCCCGTCATTCCGGAGGAAAGTAATATTAAGGGTATTACCATTGCTGTAGAGCCCTAAGCTGTCGTCCACAGATAATTTTTTATCAGAAATGAGAATGATCAACTCAGCGTTATTTACATCTTTTAAAAGTCGGATTTTTTTCAGATTTAATGCAGGAAATATAAATCAAATCATATTTTTTATTTTCCGAATTTTCCCATATACCAATTTCCTAAACTTTTTTTGGAAGTCGCCTTTATCCAGCATGTTATCATGCCATTTTCGATCAAACAACCAGCTTACCGTATTGAAACACCGCGTACAGTAATTAGATGTTACCATCCACGAGATGCCCCTTTATTAGAACAAGGGGTGCAAGAGAGTTTGGATCACCTCAAGAAGTGGATGCCCTGGGCTCATTCCGAGCCCGAGCCTATGGAAATGAAGGTTGCCCAGTTACGATTGTTCCGTTCCCGATTTGATATGGATGAAGAATATATTTTTGGAATATTCAATCCCGAAGAAACAAGATTGATAGGGGGAACAGGATTCCATCCACGTGTGGGACCTGAGGCAGTTGAAATTGGTTACTGGATTCATGTAGACTATATTAATAAAGGATATGCCACGGAAATTACCGGAGCACTAACAAAAATTGCCTTAGAGAAATATAAATTTGCCCGAGTAGAAATTCACTGCGACCCATTAAATCTCGCCAGCGCATCCATTCCCCGTAAAATAAATTATGTGCATGAGGCGACTCTGAAAGGTAGATCTTCGGATGAGCGCGGACAACTCCGAGACTCGATGATTTGGTCGATAACGAAAGAGGAATATGCCGAAAGTATAGCAAAATCGCAAAAGATCGAAGCATTTGATGTAGTTGGAAAAAAAATATCGTTTTCTTAATATCTATTACTGATCTTTACCATTAATCCACATCCATTTCACATTCGGCATAGATACCATGAAGAAAAGCTATTCTTTTGTTTAAATATCTGGACTTCTTGAAAGACTTCATGGAATAAAACTTTTCCTTTAGATACCCTCGCCATTTCTTGATATATTTGCAGGCGTTCGGGATATTGAAATCCATGCAGAAGGTTAGCTGCAATGATCAAATCGAATGTGTTGGTGGGATATTGCAATTGATCCAATATACTTCCTTGAAATGCTTGTATTCCATTTTTATTCGCGAGATTTACCATACGCGGGGCCACATCAATTCCATAGACTTCGAATCCCCAATTCTGAAATGCCTTTCCAAAGCCACCTGGTCCACAACCAACATCGAGAATTCGTGCACCCTCGGGTAAATTTAGTTCAGAAACATATTGGGTTAACAATTCTGAATAAAATTTCACCTGGGAGCGATAAATCCATTGAAAACCCCGGGCAAATGTATTAAAGAGCCATGTGTGAAATGCATATCTGCGCTTTGGGGGAGAACGTTGTGATTGTGCAGAGGAGGTGGAGGCTTCAGAAACATTAGAAACATCCGAAATATCAGAAGGCGTAGGAGTGTTCGCTGTGCTCGGGGGAGTCGTGGAAATCACCTAATCAGAATAACCGAAAATGGTTAATAAGGTTTGGTGTTCTGAATTATCAAATTTGATATCCTTGCTTCATCCCGATGATAAGAGGGATATCTCTATTAAAATTAGGATATACATGAAATATTGAGAGATACAAATGCGAAATCGAATAATATCTATGATTTTTATAAATATTGGAATTAAATAGAATTTAGATGGATCTATCATATATAAAGGAATTATAAATTCTCATTATTTCAGACACTACAAAGGTACCATGATGAATACCCTTTTCCAATATCTATCACTTGAACGTCTCGAAAAACCGTACTGAACTCGTCTGGGACTGTTTTGATAAAATTAAAGTAATCTCCCCCCTCGATCCACTCTATAAAGGATACTCCCGGGTTTCGGGTTGAATTGTAATCATGGAAAAGCACTTTTTTCTTTGAGATTCTTGCACTTTCTCGGTATATTTTGAAGCGATCCTCTTGTCCTAATCCATGAACCACATTTGCAGCTATAACAATGTCAAATGAATCATTTGGAAAGGAGAGACCCTCAAGTATATTGGCTTGGGATGCTTGGAGATGATTTCGTTTGGCCATTTTGACCATTTTTTTCGAAACATCAATTCCATAAACATCATGGCCAAACTCTTGAAAAGCCTTACCAAAAGCTCCGGTGCCACATCCGATATCTAAAACATGCGCTTCTGATGGAATATCCAATTTTTTTCCAAATTCATCAAGGAGTTGCTTGTAATCTCGATATTGGGAATTGAAAAACCACTGGTATCCTCTTGCTATCAATTCAAAGAGCCGAAAATGATTTTTATTTGATACTCTGGGACTCATATTAAATACTTAATCATAAAAACAAAGGAGAGTCAATAAACGTTAGGATTACAAAAAATAATGAGATCTCGCTTAGTGATAATATTCCAGAGTCAATTTTTATCACTTTTTAGCATATTTTCTCAGATAATATTGATGCATGATAACCGCATCGAATTTACTGATTTCTTTCGCTCCTCCCAGAAATTCCGCTTCAATAAACGCTTTACAAGATTTTTCCAATACAAGAGCGGCGGTGAAGGCTTCATCAATTGGTCTACCCACTGTCAAAGCGCCATGATTCGCCAGTAATACCCCATTCCGTCCCCGGAGAGCCTTAATTGTTTTCTTTACCAATTTGGATGTTCCGGGGAGAGCATACTCTGCTACGCGAATTGATGGGCCTACGATTTGAGCCATATCGTCCAAGATGGGAGGGACTTCACGTCGAGCAGCTGCGACTGTAGATGCGTTCATGGAATGAGTGTGGATGATTGCTCCGGTGTCTTTCCTTTCTGCATAGATTTGGGCATGAAGTTTTACTTCAGTGGAGGGTTTGGACCCTTCATAAGTTAAGTTGGATATTTGCACAAGGGGCATGTCATCGGGATCGGCAGTTTGATAATCAACTCCGCTGGGCGTGATGATGAATGACTTCTCATCCACCCGAATACTGATATTTCCCCACGTGCCTGCAACTAAACCCGTCTCAAGGAGTCGAATTCCCGCATCGCGGACCTGTGTTCTAATGTTTTTTATTCGTGTCTGCTTTTCGTTAATCATAATAATCATTTCTGGATTTTTCTATAGTTTATGTTTTATATTTTTGGTGCAATTTTTATTCTTTCTTTTTCATTGTTTAACTTAAGTTGAATTTTCAAATCGGGAACCGTTGATCTTGCGGTAAAGGATTTTTAAACGTGAATACAGAGACATATATTCTCTAAAGCGAATATCGTAGCATGAAGCAGTGGTAGGATTAGGCAAATAGGTCTGATCTGAAGAGAGACTTTTCAAATGTATGATTTCCTTGAATTGGGAAAAATGGCCAAGGCCAATCAATGCAATCATTGCGGTACCAATAGCTCCAGCACAATTTGGGTGAGTCATGGTTTCTATAGGGATTTGGATAATATCTGCAAGAATTTGCATCCACACAGAACTTTTAGATCCTCCGCCGATGATTTTTATCTTGTCTGGTTGAATTCCGTAATCTTTAGCATAATTCTGCAATATCCACTTTATATTGAATCCGATCCCTTCATACATTGCCCGAGCAATATGGCCCCGGGTATGTTCAAATCCTAAATTGAATAACGTTCCGCGGGTTGTGGTGGTGCTAACAGGGCATCGTTCACCAAGAAACCATGGAGTGAAAATAAGATTCTCTGCCCCTGGAGGTGTTGAAAGAATTTCCCGATCAATGATTGCATAAACCTCTGAGCTCTCGCTATCAAATGTCCCTTGTTCATGTTGGAAGAATTGGCTGATCAACCAATTGATGTTTGCACCTGCAGATTCGGTTATTCCCACTATGATCTGTTTTGTGGGATCGGCCGATTGTAGTGTTACTGCACCATTCTTGAAGTCTGGAATTTTATGGGTAGATGCTGCAACCCATGCCGATGTACCTAAATAGATGTGGACTTCATGCTCGTTTACTGCAGTTGAGCCCAAGGATGCGCTCTGAGTGTCATCACAGCCACCAAAAACAATAGTACTTTGGGGAAGGCCGAGTTCTTTGGCTGCGCTGAGAGTCAGAAATCCCACTTTATCGGTTGATTTTACCAGAGGGGGGAGTTTTTGTACGTCAATTCCCATCAGCTTAAATGATGCGGATAGCCATCGTTTTTTTCTGAGGTCAAAGGAATAAGAACATGCTCCTGACCATTCTGTAACCATCTTTCCTGTCGCTTGGAATTTTAAATATCCGTTGACATCGAGGAATTTATGGGTTTTTTGGTAGATCTCGGGTTTTTCCGTTTTCAACCACATTAACTTCGGAATCACATCTTTACCTGTAATTGTGAGTCCAAAGAGTTTTTTGAAAAGCCATTTGCCTCCAAGTCGGCGCATGAATAATCTGGCTTGTTTTTCTGCCCGTCCGTCAATCCAACTGATATTGGGATGCAGAACCTTCCCTTCAGCGGATACTGGTATGATTCCCATGGCCTGAGTCCCGAAAACCATTCCTTGTATATCATAGGAAGCAAATTGTGGAAGTTTCTGAATTTCCCGCGTGGTTTTGACTACCGCTTCCCAATAATGTTCAGGATTTTGTTCTGCCCAGCCTGGCTTTTTTGAAAAATAGGGTTCAATCGGTATTTTCACTATTTCGAGGATATTGCCCTTTAGATCAATTATTATTGACCGAGGGGAAAGCGATGGACTGGAAAAAGGCTTGGTGGTGATAGATGACAAGGGGGTGGTTGTCGGTAAGATCGTCGCGACCAAGGGAAAAATCGCTCAGGTGCTACTTACCAATAACCCCGAATGCAAGTTAGCGGCCAAGATATTGAATGATGCTAATACCAGCGGTATTACCGAAGGAGAGCTTGGCCTGACGATTAGCATGGGGTTTATTCCACAAACAAACGAAATTAGAGTAAATGATATTGTGGTTACATCGGGACTGGAGGAAGCTATCCCACGCGGTCTGGTCATCGGCCGGGTTACAGCGGTGGCCAGAGAGAGCAATGAATTATGGCAACGGGCCTTGCTTGAACCATTATCTGATCCAAATAGTTTAATTATTGTATCAGTGCTTTTACCTTGAATCAAGGACTATTATTATGTATATAAAATTGGCTGTTTACGCCCTGCTCGGTTTGCTGTTGG
>JABCSI010000258.1 GCA_018238965.1 Promethearchaeota archaeon | reverse complement strand
GCTATTGTGGATCATGGGAACGAGTTCTTCCTGTGTATTTTGAGATGGTCCCGGGAAACCGAAATGAGAATCCCGTCGTTCGGGAAACTCTGGGAAATTTTCGTAAATTATCAATTGGACAAGACTGGATGTTCGTGATCATGGATACTGGCGGTTATTCTAAAAAAACTTTGGAATATTGTATGAGACTCGGGCTTTATCCCTTGATTCGGGCCAAAAAAGGGTTGAAAAATCAACCCACCAAAGAATTAAAGAAAGGTTTCCACTTTAACACCGATTATTTCCCTCCAGGGTGGTCTGAAGCCGATATCTTAAAAATATACACGATTCGCCCTGCTATTGAAGCAGGACAAGCATCTAATAACACATTTTATAACAATAGACGGCTCAACACGCGCGGGAAGCGCATGGCTACCATTAGTCGTGGATTGAATTATATTTTAGACTTGATGCGGGCCCTGACAGCGGCAAAACTGGGCAGGGGAGATCTTCTCACCAAGTTGAGTGCCTTTTCTTCAACTCGGGAGCATATGGCTAAGCAAGCGTGGATAAAGATGGCCAAACAAGCGAATTTTCAACCTCTTCTTCTCCCGGGTATGAATACCCGACAAAAAGCATTTTGGGATAAACGGCGGAAGTGGGAGGCAGAATTGGCAAAAAAGCGAAAAAACTTAAATCTCTAAGATCCTAAAATACACTCAAATACACGGATAGATTTGTGTAATGTCTTTGAAAACGACCAAGAAATAAAAAAAACGTATCAATGGCTGCAGAAGGAAAAAAAATGAATTAAATTTGTTCTAAAAGGGATTCTAGTTCTGTAAAATGCTTGATTGTTCCGGTCGGTTGCTCAAATTTGGGGACATGATTTGAATTTTCGGATTGGGTTTGGAGCTGGGGATCCAGAAAATCATATTTTACTAAAATGGACTTCCATCCTTGTTGGTTGGCGCCAATTACATCTGTTTTAATCCGATCACCCACATGAACAAACTCTGCATTTTCGTAACCGAAGTAGGATTTTGCTAAATTGAACGGCTTAGGATGAGGTTTATACACCTCAGTTTCATCCGAAAAATAACTTTGATCAAAATACTGAAGCAAACCATAGGACTCCAACAACGTGCGCATAACTTGGCCATAAATAAACCCTGTATCACTAATTATAATTAGTTTATATCTTTGAGCGATGCGGGGAAGAACATCAACGACACCAGGATAGACTTTAGGTGGGTCTTGGAGAAAGGCTCGATTAAATTGGTCTAATAATGACTGCATTTCGGCTTCTGCAATGGGAATGTTGAAATTATCAAAAAACTTGAGAAATCTTTCTTGGAAGGGAATGTGCCGATAATTGTGAGCTTTTGTGACAAATTCTTCATACCCAGCACATTTGGCTAAATAAGTTTCTTTTACTTGATCCAATGGAAGAGTTATCCCCTTATTTTCGAGGAATTTTTGTAATATCTGTGAACGGGCTGAGAATTGAAAATTATCTTCAATTAAAGTTTGCCACAAATCGAAAGACACACATTTTATCATCGTCATATTCAAAAAGTAAAACAATCATAATACTTTTTCGTTATTGTGTCTATCTCAATCTTTTTGCCATAGTTTTTACCAAGTTCATGAGAATTTGTGGTAATTCAGGCAAGTTATGCACCAAAAAATACTCCGATTGATGATATAATCGATGGATATATTTATTGGCGTGGGGATCAATACTTATTGCAAACAATTGAATACCCATTTGTTTAATCTCCATAATAGATTTTCGGGTATCTTCAACAGCTGCTGGACCTACATAAGAAGTTCCTCCGTGGTAGGGTTGTCCATCCGATATTAATATTGCTATGGGAGTATAGGTCGAATTATTTTTAAAATGCTGAAGACAAATGGATTTTATTGATGTTCCATCGCGATTTTCAAAAAATTGTCTTGAAAGCCCAAGGGATCCCAATTTTTTTGGCTCCACAGGATGTGAAAATGATTTGTAGACTTTCTCTGCTAATATATTCTTTCGAGCTTTAGCAGAAAAACCGATAATTGCAAATTCGATACGAGTATCTTTGAGAGATTCTGCCATAATTAAAACAGCCTCTTTAGCAATATTGATACGCTTTCCACTCATCGACCCTGATTCATCAACAATCATTAAAAGACGGGCACCTGATTTTTCACTCTTTGCTTTGAAAACGCTTCTATTAAGTCCATGACTGGTACGAACTTGAACCAAATCACGATTAGAGATAATGCCTCGCTTTTTTCCACGTTCAATATCAATTGATTTACGTATTGGCTGAAAAGTTCGCTTTAGTTCTTGGATTATTTTGCGATTTTTCCTAATAATTGTATCCCAATGCTTGCGAGGATTTGAAATTTGATTTATCCTCTTCAAATCTTCAATCGATGAGTATTTTTTAATTTCAAATTGGGAATTATCTACTAAAAGAACAGATTTTTCTTCTTGAAAAGCTAAAGGTCGCGATGGCTCATAAGTTTCCGGTGATTTTAATTTATGGATTTGATCTTTAATTTTGAGTTTTTCTTTGTGTAACTCTTTCAAGAATTTTTCATCTAGTTCCATATCTATTTTTGAGAGTTCCTCCTCCAGATTTTGATCAGATTTTGGGGAATCCTCTTCAGAATCCTTTTCACTTGATGAAGAAGCCTTTAGCTTCTTACTTTCGCTTTTGCTTTTCTCACTGCTTGAGGATGGATTCACCGATTTTAATATTGTAATCAATTTTTTAATGCTTTTACCCGTTTCATCATCTTGTTTGGACCGTCTTGGCTGTTTTTGACCACTCGCAGTCTTAAGTCGCTGTAATTCTGCCTTTCTTAATATTTTCTCAATGATGCTTTTCATTTCTTTAGAGTCAATTCCAATATCGTCCTTAGATTTATCGGATGGATCTTGTTTTGGGGGAATCTTTGGATCCTTGGAACTTTTACCGGTTGGATCTCCTTCTTGTTTTTTGTTCTTTTTACTTGGTGATTGAGCATCCTTGGATGGGGGATTATGAGAAGGAGAATGTTTAGGAGGAGAAAAACGTGAAGAAAGATTTGGTTTTTTTAATTCCTTGAATAATTGGGGATAGAGATGTTGAATTATGACAAAGATTTTCTTAGCCGCAATAACGCTGGAATGAAAAGTCAAATCATCCCAAATTTTTTTAAATTCGCAGATTGTTCGTTGCCAAAATTCTCCCAAATGGGAGGTTTTATACTTAAACTTATTCCTATCGGAAAATTCAGGAGAATAAATTAAATTCATGTTCCGGGTTCCTATTACCGATAGTAAAAAAAGTAAAAATTCGATCAAATTTTCATGTGTGAATTCGCCTGGAGAGATTTCTGTGAGATATTGCATTTTTTTCGATAAGAAACGGAAATTCAAGGCGTCCAATTCAATCCAAAATCCAGGGAACACATCTTTCAAAATATAATCGATTCTCGCATCCTCACATATATTGAGTAATAATTGGGCAAATGTAGGATTTTCAGGAGATATACTCATAGGAATTTTTGGATCAATAATACTTTGAAAACGAATATGACCACCTTCATGGGCAACTAACCCCTCTAAATCAGATATATCTAATTTTTTATCAGAAAAGGGAATATAGATGGTTTTTCCATCCGTACGTGGAATTCCATCAAGTATATTCACCCCTGGTTTATCAGAGATCCGAATAGCTATGCGTTCCAATATTAATTTCTGAGAAGCGGAGATATTGGATTGTTTTTGACGATGGGGCATGGTACTGTTCCTTTCTAACGGAGTTTATATAATTCTATGAAAAATAAGAGTACTTTACCCGGGTGACAGATATCACTATTCAAAGAGAAAATATCAACTTCAAGGAAAGTGGGGGCGAAATTCCATCTGAAATTGAGAGAATAAGCTCAAAAATTCCTGCGACTGATGAAGAAACGACAAAATCCCAAATATCCCAAAAAAAATTAAAATTCAACGTATATTTCCCCGAAAAAGATCAACAGATCTATTTTCCCATGCTGGAATTCAAAGGTTATGAAGATAAAAACATAAATGAGTTGGAATTAATCCGATTAGCGATTGAGCGAGATCGTGCCCATCCTAGTAAAAATGTGACAACTTTTTACTTTTTCAGCCCACCCGGTCTTGGAAAAACTGTCATGGGGGCGTATTTAGCTTCATGTTATAAATCACCCTTTCAAATTATAAATTGCGTCAATTCCATGATAGATTTAGACTTACTCGGAAGTCAAATTTTGCAAGGGGAAGATACAATGTGGCAAGATGGCCCCCTCCCCTCAATTATCAGAGCAACAAATGAATTCGGAATGGGCATACTTATTATCAATGAACTGAACGCATTGACGGTTAATGCCCAAATGGCACTAAATCCATTATTGGATCGCCAAGAAGGTGTAGTTCTAACCCAAAATAACAATGAAATGGTGAAAATAAAATCACCAAATCATTTACTCATTATCGCAAGTATGAATCCAGATGTCTTTGGTATACACGATTTACAAGATTCTGTTCGAGATCGAGCTTCGGCCATCTTGGAAATGTCGTATCCTCCACTAGAAAAAGAAATACAACTAATACAACACCTTTCAGGTATAAGTGAGCCTTTAGCCCGCAAATACTGTGAAGTTATTTCTGAATGCAGAAAGGCAAAATACATGGATAAGACTATTTCTAAGGCGCCCAGTACCCGTGCTCTATTAGATTGGATAAATTATTCAGGAGTATGGGGCCCAATGCTGGCATTTCAGATGACAATTGCAAATAGATATTGCTCCGGATATAGTGCCGAAGAGAGAGAAATTTTACTTCGATTAGCGAAGGGAAAAGGCGTAAAGCTGTGGAAACTAGAAAAGGAATCTGTTCTTATGACAGAAATTGCAGAATTCGATGAATTCCATTTTCCCTCCATGCAACCAATAAAAAAGAAGGTCCCAAAAAAACCCACCCCATTTAAGCCCTCTCAAAAAGCATCAATTGGCAAAAGAAAACTACAAAAGGCGGCAGATCAATTAAATCTTTCAAAGTTAGATTCTTTTATGCCCTCCAAGACCAAAAAAGCCACAAAATCTAAAACAATCAAATGAAATCCATGTTTTCTAATATTTCTGATTTTGCATATTGATTCTAAAAGTATCCGAAATAACCAAATCAAGTAAAATCTTTTTATCTTAAAATAGGTGCAATTATTAATTTCTGAGCGCTTGCTTCCTTAGAGAAGAATGGAAAACAAACAGATACCCACCGATTCTCTGGATTGTATCGGAATTTTTTGTCCCGAACCTTTATTTCAGACCCGATCAAAAATTGATGAACTTAAGGTAGGAGATATTCTAGAAGTTTTTGCTGATGACCCTGCTTCAAAAGAAGATTTAACTCGATTTTGTAAACGTACGGGACATAAAATGTTACAAATTGATGACGAGAGTGGAGAATTTCGCCTTCTAATTCAAAAAATGCAATAATCAACCCAAAGAAAAATCAAAATGTGAAAAAAATGGAAAATAAAGAATTTTTGTTATATGTCCAGACTAGTGATGATCCAGAACGACAGTTATCCCCTCTGGTCTTAGCACAATCCGCGAAAGCCATGGATATTGATGCCAAAGTGTATTATTTAGGTCAAGGCTTACGAGTCCTGATACCCGAAAAAGCAAAACAGATAAAATTCGGAAACTTTCCGAGCTTGTTTGAAATGATCATTAAAACTGCAAAGATGGGGATTCCTATATATGTATGTGAAGCCTCGAAACAAATGCTAGGATGGGATTCGGTAGAATTGCCTTCGGAATTACAAATTGTGGGCGCAGCTACCCTTAACGATCTCGTCATGGATGCCAAAGGCACTATGTGGTTCTAGTGCTTAGATAAAAAGGAAGAAAAACAAAATGGATAACGTAATCAATCTGGACTATCAATCTAGTAAACCCGTGGATCCGCGCGTAATTAAAGAGATATTGCCCTATTTTGATATGATTTACGGCAATCCATCATCATTACATACCATTGGGGATGATGCCGAAAAAGCCATCGAGAATTCACGAAAACAAATAGCAAATTTAATTCATGCCCAACCTGATGAAATTTACTTCACTTCCGGTGCGACCGAATCCATAAACCTCGGATTGATTGGATATGCCTTGAGGAATAAGCGTAAGGGAAATCACATAATCATGTCTGAG
>JABCSI010000257.1 GCA_018238965.1 Promethearchaeota archaeon | reverse complement strand
ACCCCAATATCAATAAGGAAAGTGATGAAAGAAGACGGATCTGCAGGGGATGTCCTTCCCGAAGGCGAAATTGGAGAAATTTGCTTTTCAGGTCCACAAGTCTTTTTAGGATATGTAAATGACCTTGAAAATACAAAAAGGACAATATCCAGCGATGGATGGTGCTATACCGGTGATTTAGGGATTTATGACGAAAAAGGATTGCATTTTGCAGGAAGATCTAAGCTCATAATTAAACCGAAGGGGTATAATGTTTATCCTCCGGAAGTCGAATCTTTCTTAACCGAAAAGTTAAAGGGGCAAGTAGAGACAATTGGGCTAGTGGGTCATGTTCATGATGTTTTTGGTGAGGGTATCATAGCATTTGTAGAAAAGAAGAAGGGAAAGGCAATATCAATCGACGAAGTGAATAATGCGGCAAAAGAATTAGCGGCATATAAAAGACCTTCGTTGGTTGTAATTTTAGAATACAATGATATGCCCCTAAATCGTCTTGAAAAAATTGATTATGTTTCGTTGAAAAATATGGCCGAAATAAAGATTAAGGAAGAAAGAGAAAACGGAGGGTGGGATAAAAATTAGTACTCCATCACAAAATTCCCTCGAATTAGGGAAAATAACAAAATCTGAAATTTGGGAAATACCCGAAGCAATAAGTCGCACCATAATTCAAAAAGAAGATAGAGACCGGATTATGAAAGTTGCCCAGGGAATCATCGATAGTAAATGTAGTTCAATCTATATTTTTGGTTCTGGAACCAGCTATCATGCGGGACTGGTTTCAACGTACTGGTTTAGCAAATTAGCTAAGATACCCACCCATTGTGAATTGGCACCTGAATTTCCTTACTTAATTGAACCCATAATTGCAAAAAAGCATGTATCGATCTGCATTAGTCAATCCGGGGAGTCAGAATTAACTGTTTATGCTGCAAAAGTTGCCCAAGAACACGGTTCTCATGTAATAGGATTGACCAATCAAGAAGAAAGTACCCTTTCGGCAATCACCAAAGGCAATACTCTAATAACGCGGGCAGGGAAAGAAGAAAGTGTAATGGCTACAAAAACCTATGTTACCCAGCTGGTTATTCTGGTTGCTCTTGCTGTAGATTTGGCCCTTTTAAGGAAAAAAATTACTGAGGAACAACATCATGAAATTTGGGAAAAAATGAGTGGATTACCGGCTAAAGTAGAAGAATATCTTCCCCAAGTTAGAACCTCAATTCGAAAAATCGCACCTTATTTCAAATTCTGTCGTAATAGTTTTGTCATTGGAGCGGGTCCCGATTATGCAAATTGCATGGAAGCGGCGTTGAAATTGAAGGAAGGGGCGAGAATCTTTTCTCAAGCATTTTCTACAGCGGAGACTCCACATGGCCCGATTACTCTCTTATCCGATCCACGTGATGCATTCGTTTTATGCATTATTCCTCGTCCGGAAGCAATAAATCGTCATAGAGACATTCTCAAGCTTATCAAAAGGCTTTCTGACAAGGGAGTTACAATTTTAGGCATCAAAAATCCGGATGATATTGTACCCGGCCTGGATATTGAAGTTGACATTCCGAAGTGTAGTGAAATCTTTCAACCCATCTTCTCAATAATTCCCGTGCAATGGTTAGTTGTGGAAATTGCAACCATGCAAAATATGGATTGTGACAGACCACAGAATCTAACAAAAGTTTCAAAATTGTAAAACTTATCCAATTATATGGAAGACCACTATCATACAAAAGTGGTAAGATATGGAAAACCACTATCACATAAAAGTGGTAAGATATGGAAGACTACTATCATACAAAAGTGGTAAGATATGGAAGACCACTATCACAATAGATATGAAAAGAGCAAAATTCAAACAATAAATAATAAAAAACGAATCTTACGTGCCCAAAGTTTAATTGGCGTATTTTTTCTGCATTGATTTAATTGTATCTGCAATGTAGTCCAAAGATTCTCTTTCGGAAAGGAGCACACGATGAGATAATTCAAATGCATTTTTGTATATTCTGCTAACCACTGGAAAATTCTCCGGGTTGGACTTAGCACCTCCCCAATTGGCGCTTCCATAATCAACATTGGGAAGTAATTTTACATCAACAAATAAATCCAACTTATGCAACGGAGGATAGCAAGCATCCGTGGGGATTCCCGCCTCTTCAAGTTCCTTATACATCTGAATATAATCAATTCCTCCAAATTTCTCTGGGTCAAAATATACAGGAAATACATAACGCGCACATCGATTCACATCTTCGTGCATTTTTTGTGGGTGAACGCCGGGAATCTGCTGTAATTGCTTGGATAGATAGATTGCATTTGAATTGCGGGTTTTAAGTTGATCCGGGTATTTTTTTAACTGAGTCCTGAGCAAAGCGGCATTCAATTCCCCCAATCGAAAATCAGATCCATAGGAAAAGTGGTCGTAGAACCACTTCCCAGAGTTTCTTCCACTGTCTAACACCTCATAAATTTTATCAGCTAAATCATCATCATTGCAGACAATAGCACCACCTTCGCCTGAATTTAAGACTTTCCCGCCTTGGAATGAAAAAGTCCCACAATCACCCCAAGACCCTACAGATTTCCCCTTATACGAACTTCCATGAGCATGGGCAGAATCTTCAATTACTTTTAAATCATGGGCTTTTGCGATTTGTAGAATTTTATCCATTTCACAAGGCATTCCTCCGAGATGGACACATATAATCGCTTTTGTTCGCTCGGTGATGAGATTTTCTATCAGATCCGGGTTTAGTAAAAATGTTTCGGGATCAATGTCGCAGAAAATTGGGACTGCACCCACAGATACGACAGCGGAAGCGCTTGCTACAAATGTCCAATCAGACACAATTACTTCATCACCCCTACCAATTTTTAAAGCCATTAGCGCGATTTCAATTGCATGGGTGCCATTGGTGCATGCAAAGACATGCTTAATGTTTAAGAATTCAGAAAATTCTTGTTGGAATTTCCATATATTCTCTCCAACTTGGCTTTGGGGGGCGCCACACCACCATTTTCCCGATTTTACGACATCCGATACCATCTTCACATCGTTTTCGTCCCAAATCGGCCATTCTACAAATTTCGGTTGCTTTGTCATAACATTCCATCCAAGTCTTACTCAATTATTATACATTCATCCATTCTATTAAAAATTGAACTTATGCAACTTTATAGGAGAATAATATGAAATCAATCAACATAGACAACAGAAGAATAGAAAAGAGATTGAAAAAAAGCGAGTGATTTAATCCTTTGGTTGGGAAAATATGAAGATGATTTTCAATTTTTATTCTAATTTTCCGCATCCCAATTGAGAAGGCGCCGCTCTCCTTCAAGGGTTTTAATGTGGGTCAAATCTTGGGATACCTCTAACGTGCCTTGGTATTTTCCCTCTGAATCGCGGACCGCAAAATAGCGAATGTAAATAAATTTACCCATCATTTGCAGCCAAAACTCCGACACGTCTTTGGATCCATCCTTAAACGCATTGAGTATTTTAGTTACGATATGCTGACTTTTCGGAGGGTGACAATTCATCACATTCCGTCCGATAATTGCAGGACTCCGGGGAAAAAGTCTTTCGGGTGTATTTGAATAATACAACACTTCATCCGCAGGACCAATAAATGTAATGTCAATAGGAAGATGGCGAAGCATTAAATCCAATTGTGGAAGGGTTAAGGTACCGGTATTTATGTTCAGCAACACACCAAGCCGGGATGCAACCGAAGCCGAAACATTATCTGACGTTAGGATTTTTCCATTGGCTTCATGTTTTGATGTCTCGGTAGGAACCGGAGATTGAAGTGGAGCCTTTGGTTGATGAATCGTACTTGGGGTGACAGGAATCCATTGATTACCGGGGGTAACCCATGCGAATCCAATTTCTTCTTCTCCATTTTTCACTTTAATCCATTGTGCTTCTGTCAATTTTTCCAAGGCAGTCGGGAACAGAATTTTCTCCTCCTTCACGATCATTTCTGTAATTGCATGGTATATATTTGACCGTATTTCTGAATTTTGTTCCGCTTTTTTCATCAACGCCCGAATTTCATCTTGCTTTGCCCACATAACTTGTGTAGGAGCAGAAAATCCCACTTGTTCCAAAAGTGGAAAGAGTTGATTCTGAAGGCGTGTATAATGCACTAGAATTTTTGTAAGGCTCTCAAAGATAGAAGGGTTAAAATTTTCTTTCAATTGGGCGATAATTTTCTTGACATGGGTATTTTCTTCATGATAGGTATGGAGGGGATGGCCTGGAATCAAATCTGGACTCACATCCAAAGTGATGGCCTCTTTGAATATCTCTACGTGGAGGTCGCATAATTTTGTAATTTGCTCAGCGGTTAGTTCTCCACTATTGATGAGTTCTTGTTCCATGGAGGCAATTTCTTCAGCAGAAATCTCTCCGAATTGAGTCTTAAACACTTCTTTCAGTTCGTCTGTTGTCTTGCCGCTATGAAGGGCAAGTATAATTTTTTTTAATTGATTTTTTCGATCGTCGGGTGTGGGTGTCATGGTATTACTCACTCTAAAAATCTCTAATTGGTAGTTGGTAATTTATAATTTAAATGTAGCCGGATTAGAATAAAGTAATTCTTGGGCAATAAATTCAGAAAAAAAAGGAGAACATGGTAAAAACATTATCGAACATTATACATGCCTAAAATGTTCCGACAGAGTTACAAAATTTTTGTAGGCTGGTTATCTGGAGTGGGTGTTTTTATAACCAAAAACTTGAAATCCTCTTTGTTTTCTTCCTCGTTAAAAAGACGATGGGCAATTCCAGCAGGACTAAATACAAAATCATCCTTTGCTAGGGTTTCCGTTTCATCACCGATTTCTACTTTTCCAGTACCTTCAACAGCATAAAAGCAAGCATCTACAGGAGTAATGTGCTTCTTCAAAGTTTCTCCGGGTTTCAAGGTAATATGTACATAGCTCGCATGCTTGAAGGAATAAATTTTACGAACATCTACCTTATGTGGGGTCTCAGAGATGGGTTGTTCCAAAGTTTTAATTTTTTGCATAAGAGATCACATGTAATGAATGGGACTCGACCTTTTTAATCCTAATCCGAATATGTTCGAACTTCATGCATTCCATTACGAAAATTTATTATGAACAACATTCTTTAATCCAAAAATGGCACCATATAGAAATAGTATTATATCCTCAAATGAAATATCTATAAACGGGTGATATGATTGGGTGTAGGTAGGATAAAAAAATTAATAAAAAAAATACCACTTTTTCTTGTTAATCATTTTCCTCTATTTTTTATGAAGAAATATCCATACACAAACGCCATGGTTGTATGTAATATAATTACACTCCAGAGCATAAGGTTCGATAGATCAAAGAAGATAAAGTGAAAGAGGTCCATTACAATATAATTGAAAATTCCCATTAATAGAACTCCCTGACGCGCTGTTGAATTGGGCTCATTACGAATGCAAATTAGTAAAATTGCAGACCCGAATATTAAAGTTCCAAAAAAGCGCATGGAAATGGGGCCATCAGCTTCAATGGACATCCCCAAGGATGCCATAATTGTTGCAGGTATAATCATAAAGCCTAAACCAAAAAGAAAGCCAACTACACTATTGAAAATGAAAATGTGTTTTAATTCAATTTTAGCCATTTTTTTTCACCATTTTATATCATTTTCCTCGATTCTTTATGAAGAAATATCCATAAACAATTACTAAGATGATATTTAATATAATATTGAACCAGACAATAAAGTTGGTTAGATCACACAAGACAACGAAAATTATTGCCATCACGGTAAAATCCCAAATCAAAACTAAAAGAATGACTTGTCGCATGTATGAATGGGGTTCATTACGAATACCAAGCATTAGAATTCCCATTCCAAAAATCACAGTTGCAAAAAATCGAATCATAGTGGTTTCGTCACCTGCAACAGAAAATCCCATTTGTTGCCCAATAATGGCGGGAACAATCAAAATCCCTAAACCATTCGCAAAAGCAATAATACTATTGAAAATGAGAACATATTTTAACTTAAATTCAGCCATATTTTTTTCACCATTTTATACAGCAAGTTACAAAACTGCTGTAAATTTTACTTTATCGATGAACAATTTAAATGTTTGGAATGCGTAATAGAACAAGTAAAAATATCAAAAGTATAGCTAAAAATGATGACAAAAATATCAAAAATGAAAGA
>JABCSI010000256.1 GCA_018238965.1 Promethearchaeota archaeon | reverse complement strand
GGAAAATGAAAATCCTGCATACCACATGGCTTGCATTTTTTATCTCCTTTGTCGTCTGGTTTAGTCATGCGCCGTTGATGCTAATTATTGCTGATATTTTAGCAATCACAGCTGCAGAAAAGTTAGGTTTTGATGACCGGTGGAATTGCGCCACCCTGGTGGAAGTATTGGGAAAAATTATGCTGAACTATCCAAATAATTCTTTTTCTCATTTGTAAAAGTCATGGTAAAACAGAGCAAATACCGAATAGCCATCATAATATGTAGGATTTGCAAGATAAGCGATCCCTCCGACGATTCCAATTCCCATAAAACTCAAGAAAATCACCAAACTTATCTTATACTGACGTTTTTTACTGAGAACTTGATCTTTCCCTTTCTTTTTCTTGAATACCAAATACACCATGATGGTGCTGATGAGTCCAAGTAACCCTACGGGACCAAGAACGGATGTGTAGAAAAATCCCATTTTAGTTAGATGAATACCGGTGCGATAATTCATAATATGGATATGAATATCATCGATAATGTTGGAGTAATTAAAAGTCACTTCCGAATATCCTTCCGAATTCGCTAATGTGGGAATTAATTCAGCCTCATTTACCATTTTTTTCCAAATTGAAAATGATTCTCCCATCCCATTATCCCACTCCGAATTATAGTAGGTTGTCAAATTCATTGGTAGGGATGTAGTGTTTACGGCAACTTGATTGCCACTTTTTAAGAAATCTTCCGTATGAAAACGAAAAGTAACTTGTTCCGACTCGATTGGGGTATTATTCCAGTATTTGCCCCCATTAATTTGATACACCGCTAGATAAATTTGTCGTTCTTGCCGAATTGGTTTCCATGCACTCCAGCCAGAAGAATAATATGCGCTAGATAAGCTCTGCCAACGTATTTCGAGATCAATATCGTCCAACGGGTCAAAACTCAGATTAAAATTGCAACCTTGCAAACCATTCCATCCATCCGAATAATTTAAAATGTAAGAAATGGATGTGCCATTGCTCATGATGCCTTGGATGGGAGAGATCTCGGCATATGCGCTTTCACTGCCACTTGAAAAGGCGAGAGTGAGATTGACCGTCTGATTCCATGAATTGTGTAATAAGTATGTCCCTAGCCCATGGAGAGCTCTTTCATAGACATCAATCTCCACCTTGGCTTGCACAAGTCGAATGGGGGTATTCTTTGGGTTTTCCAAACCAATTTGAGTATTTCGAAACATATCCGGAACAGCAATCGGATTGGCCGCAGTGAAATTGATTTCATTAGGTAGGAAGAAGGATTGTGCAAAGATTAAGCAAAAATATAATAGTTTTTTCTGTTTGAAATTCATTGATTTCACCACTTTGGTCTAAACTAATTTACCAAAAAGGAAGTTAAAAAACTTTCCATCCAATTTTTTTGTTTAAGAAACCTCATTCAAGGTTTTCCTCACTAGATCAGAATTGGGCATACCGTCCGTGCCCAAGATGCTGAATTTTGAGAGATGCCGCCGCATTAGCAAATTTTACTGCATGTTCTAAATCCATCTGTTGATGGTTGGTAAAGTAATGCGCCGAACTCTCCAAGAAGCGGACCCATTATTCGTGAAGAAGTAATAAGGCTCGATGCACTTATTCGGATCGCATCTTTTTTTACTTAATTTTTTTAATTGCTTTCTTTTTGAAATGATCCCCTTTATCTCCCAAGTTCATCTTCTCAATTTTACTCCACTTTAAAGCGTTTGATTGTATAATTTTTGGGATCACCATAGGTTTAATACTATGTATGACATAGTATATAATAAACACTATCTTAGTAATTTTGGAGGGTGAAAAAATGAATATTGAAGAAAATGAAGAAATTAGAGAAAATAAAGCCGAAAGAAAGAAAATGAAAGCTATAATTTACACTAAATATGGAGCTCCAGATGTTCTTCAGCTCAAAAGTATTGAGAAGCCGACTCCTAAGGAGAATGAAATACTGGTGAAAGTGCATGCGACAACGGTGGCAGCAGGGGACACAAAACTTCGAAGTGCTAATTTCCCCTTCTTTTTCTGGCTCCCGGCGCGAATAATGTTCGGTTTCAGAAAACCAAAAAATCCTATATTGGGGATGGAGTTGGCCGGGGAAATTGAATCGGTGGGTAAAGGGGTAAAACTGTTTCAGAAAGACGACCAAGTTTTTGGAACTACTACAGGGTTGAGTGCTGGTTCCTATGCCGATTACATTTGTATTCCTGAAGAACCCTTATCCACGGGGATGCTTGGCGCCAATGTCGTAGTACGAAAACCGACCAATATGACCTATGGGGAAGCCGCCGCCGTTCCTATTGGGGGACTTACAGCACTTTATTTTCTTAGAAAAGGGAAAATCCAGAACGGACAAAAAGTTCTTATCTACGGCGCTTCGGGATGTGTGGGAACTTTTGCAGTACAACTTGCCAAGCACTTTGGGGCAGAAGTTACCGGTGTGTGCAGTACCACGAATTTAGAAATGGTGAAAGATCTTGGAGCCGATAAAGTAATTGATTACACTAAGGAAGATTTCAGCAAAAACGGTCAAACCTATGATATTATTTTTGATACAGTGGGCAAAAGTTCGTTTTCAAAGTGTAAAAGATCGCTAAAGAAAAAGGGATTCTATCTGGAAGCTTTGATGAAGATATCACATCTTGTTCGAGGGCTATGGAATCCAATTAAAGTAGTAGGAGGGGGAGCAAGCGAAACAAAAGAAGATTTAAATTTCCTCAAAGAGCTTATTGAGAAGGGACAGTTAAAATCAGCCATAGATAGAAGTTATCCATTGGAGAAAATTACCGATGCCCATAAGTATGTTGATAAAGGACACAAAAAGGGAAATGTGGTAATAACCGTGGAACATATTAACAAAAACTAACAAGCCAAATACTGACAGGCAAATACTAAATGCCGAACGGATCAAGATCAAGATCAAGATCAAGATCAAGATCAAGATCAAGATCAAGATCAAGATCAAGATCAAGATCAAGATCAAGATCAAGATCAAGATCAAGATCAAGATCAAGATCAAGATCAAGATCAAGATCGAGATCTGGATCGGGGGAGAACTGCACTTCATTGTTTATATACTGTCGTCACGATTATTTATTTAACGATGTGCCCAATGTTTGCACAACCAAGATGTGATACCTTATGAAAACCAACTCCCCTTCCAACAAATTTTATGCCATAGCCCTCGCCATCCTTATTGTGGGAGGTATAACAGGCATTATTCTCGCTTCTCCCGACTACAACGATTCAACTATCCAAGATGAACCCCTAAGTGCTGCAGAAATCGAAAATCTGCAATTTATCTACGAAGAAGAAAAACTCGCACGGGATGTATATTTATTTCTCTACGACGAGTGGGGCATCTCCGTCTTCAGCAGCATCGCCCGAAGCGAGCAAACCCACATCGATGCAGTATATGCTCTTCTTTCTTACTACTCTCTCACTGATACGATCATGCAACAGGGGGACGGAATATTCAATAATATTCTGCTTCAGGATCTTTACGATTCCCTAACCGCGTGGGGACAGGAATCCATCATAGATGCTCTGGAAGTAGGTGGTACCATTGAGGAAATAGATATCCTTGATCTCCAAGATTTTATTGCGAATACAGCACAAGATAATATTGCCAGTACCTATGAAATGTTGATGAAGGGATCCCGTAACCATTTACGCTCTTTTGTCTCAAACTTGGAACAATATGGTGTGACTTACGAACCATTATACATGGATCAAGCCGCCTACGATGCCATCATCGGCTCATCCCTTGAAATCGGAGAATAATAATACAATTTTTATTTTAATTTTCATTTATTTTTTCAGTTCGTTCAACATAGCCATCTCTTAGGGATTTTTTCTTAGCTAAAGGTTTTTAATCGGGAAGAAATTATCTTTCCCAGAATACCATGACATTCGATCAAATCAGTAGCGATGCCCTAGATAAATTCATTCGCAAATATATGCGCGAAGGAAAAGTGCCCGGACTGGCCATCTCAATCATCAAAGAGGGAGATACAATCTATTCCAAGGGGTTCGGCGCCCGTGACCTCGAAGAGGGTTTACCCATGACCCCAAAAACACTTATCGGTATTGGAAGCATTACTAAATCCTTTACCGCCATGGCAATTATGAAATTGGTGGAAGCGGGGAAACTTGCCATTGAAGATTCGGTGGCCAAATATATCCCATCACCGCCCTTTTCAAATCATCCGGATATCAAAATTAAACATCTCCTCTCCCACTCGTCGGGAATTCCCGCCATTGATGCCAGTCTTATGCAAATGTTTTACCTCTTTGGTGACTATTCTCGGATATGCCCGGTCCAATCCCGGGACCAGTTACTGGCCCATATCGCCGATGCGGAAGAATTTATAATATTTAAGCCTGGGGAACGCTTCTTCTATAACAATGATATGTATGTCTGCCTTGGTTTTATTGTTGAAGATCTTACGGGGCAACCTTACCGTGATTATATTCGATCGGAAATACTTACTCCTTTGGAAATGACCGATGCGGTGTTTACTCAGAAAGAATTCGACAAACACCCAACAAATGATCGCATGACAGGGTATCTTCCCAAACCTTCCAATAATGATAAAAATAAAGTGGTGCCAACCAAAAGTCCCATGCCAATTCTTGAGGATATGCACGCCCCCGGCGGATTATATGTATCAATGGAAGCCATGATGAATTACGCCGAATGCTTACTCAATAAGGGAAAATACAAAGATTTGCAAATTATTGCTCCCGATTCCGTGGAGCAATTGTGGCAACCTCTTATTGCTTCCCCTTATGGGTATGGGCTGAATCCAAAATATGCAATGGGGTGGTCAATTGAAAAAGAATGCATTAAATATCCCTTGATCCACCATGGAGGAGGAATGGGTACAAGTTGTGCATTTTTCGCCCTTGTACCTGATTTAAATATTGGAGTTTCGGTAGCACAGAATTCCTGCACAGGAAATACGGCCACTGTTGCCCGTGCGGCTATCGCCCTTTTAATGGGAACTACCCCCGAAGATCAGATTGAAGAACTCCGATGTCAGGCTTTACTTAAAGAAATTTGTGGAGAATATCGCGCACCCTACGACATGTATTCCATGAAGATCACCCAAAAAGGTGGAATGGTGCATGCAAATCTGGAAATCGATGATGGACCCTTAGACTTTCCGATTATGTTAGACGATTTCGATCTTCTAAAGTTTAAAATCTGTCATTCTAACTCGACCAAGAAGGTTTATGTCAAATTTTTCCGCAATAGCCATACTCACAAAATTGAATTCGGAACTTTTGACCGTTATCTCTACAAAAAACTCTAAGAACAGTAAAAAATCATAAATTTTGGGTCTACTTTTTCTTTTTTGTTAATTTTTTGTATTTATCTGGGTGGGGAGATTGATAATTTTCCTGATCTTGATGAACCTTTGCCCGCTTCCTTTTCTGATAGAGCAAATTCTCGTATAGGCGCACCCACTTTTTACGTTCAAAATTCGTATATGTAATTACCACAATCCCTACAACTGCGAGGATTCCTGTAAAAATTCGGAGGGATGTAAAGGCAAAAAATGTAATGCTGCTGATAATTGCCAAGGCAAAGGCCACAATCGTATAGATCCGATACTTTTTAGTCCGTTTTATATGGTAGGCTTGCATTTCTTCGATTGAAATGCTCTGCAATTTATCTCCCAAATCTGGTTCTCGGAAGGGCCCAATTTTTGACATGGTTACTAACTCAACTAGTGGTTATGGTATATTGAAGTCCAATGTTAATTAATGAAGTAAGGGCAAAAAATAATCCGATTAGAGAGAATAATTATTTTTTATATTTTGTTTGTAATTGGAAAATGGAAATGAACGAGAAGAATATCAGCCTTCTCACACTTATAATACAAATTTCATGCATATTACTGTCAAAAAATTCTTTAATAATCCACGAATTCATTTAGCATTGGGTTTTACATTTTGTAAAAAACCTTTAGTCCCTATTGGAATAGAAATTAATGACAAAATTTGAAGAATCTTGGGTAAAAATTCATGATAATAAGAGAATAGCTATGCTAAGAAATCCCTCAATTGATGAAAAAGAACAAAATTTCAAATATTTAAGTAAATCCGCACGTCAAAAAGCAGAAGTATATTCTTTTAACAAAGGATTCTACTTCACAAAATTTCCTGGGATTGAGCCAAAAAAGTGTATCCAAGTCATAAAAAAGA
>JABCSI010000255.1 GCA_018238965.1 Promethearchaeota archaeon | reverse complement strand
GGAATACATAAACCAAAATCTCCATTGACTTGGATTAAACCCATAGATGTTGCGATTCTTGCGGAACTTTATACAGGCGTAAGGAGAACTCATAAAAAGATAAAAGAAAGTCTATCTAAGAAGAACTGGTTAATGAATAATTCCGCTCTTAGTAGGAAGATGACGAAAATTAAGGCAGAGTGTATTTCTGGTTATAGAGTTCAAATTGATCCTAAAATATTCGATGTAGTAAATTCAATTTTAATAATCGGATATAGTTCAGAAGAAAAACTTATCCAGATTCGAGAACGGATTAAATCTTTTCCCATTCCTTTTGTTTCAGTCTTAAAAATATCTAATTATACTATATATTGGTATATTCACCAGCCAAATGTACATTTATCCGAAATGCTGTATCAATTACATCTCGTTTTGGACGAAATGCATTTTTATTATGTTGATTTCACTCGTTCGAAATCATATTCTCTAGATCCAGATGCATTTGACGAATCAAAACATGGGTGGAAAAAAGGAAGGGATTTTTTACAAAATGAAGTAATCGAAAAAACCAATGCAGATTTTGAAAAAATAAAAACGAAAAATCGTAAATAAGCCTTCATTTTTTTTTCTTTTGCCTAACCAGGGCTTTTTTTCCCTTTACCCTTTATTTTCAAAACACCAAATTCGGTCGCAATCCGCCCCTGCACGTATTTTTTGCGCTTTGATTTTCCAGATTTTCCAGATTTTCCCTTCTTGGACTCCTTGATGGTATCCGCGCTTTGGAATGTTAATGATAAACCATCATCAGATGTCGATGCCGATCCTGGTGAAGAAGATGATTTCTTCCCACGATCCAAACGCCGTTGCAGGTGGACATCGAATCCCGTGGAAGCGTAGGATAATGTGGATGGTAATGCACCGAAGAGTTTCGACCATTTTCCGTGGGCTTTTTCCAGCTTATCGAGTTTTTTCTCTATTTTTTCGGAATTCAGTGTGTGATCTTGGGTTAAAAGATGTTCCAGTCCCTTTCGATTGAAAGGACGGGGGCGCAATTGGTTGGCGGTGGGAGTAATGACCTCGGGTTCTAGGAAAAGTTTCCTAATGCGATGATATTTTCCCACGGGCAACTGTTGGAATATGCTTGGGTGCTTTCGGCGCATACCGGCAATGGATCGATATTGATAAAGACTATCCAAGACACGCTTCGGCCCCATGTTGGCGATTCCCCGAAAGAAATCATTCCCCAAGAGAATACTGGCATCAATCAGTTGTTCTCGGGAAAGCCGTAAACGGGCAATATTTTCATCCATGTCGATTAGTTCCAAGGCGGGTTTGGTGGAGATCCATTTACCCTTTACTTGCTTCCGTCCCGAAAAGGTTAATTTGCGAATAATTTTTGTAGCACCGAATAAAGCAACATCATAATCGGTTGAGACCACATAATCTGCCTTTCCAATTTGCTGAAGATAAGCACACTGGGCTTCGGCTTCGGTGGGCGCCTTGATGACAGGAATTCCTGCCGCTTGTAGAATTTGCTTTGATTCCCGCACACAGTTGGAGAACATATAAGTTTTCCCCAATGCAAATCTCCGGGCATTTTCCGTATCACCCTTTGCCATGGCCGCTCGATAGTTTTGTTCAACTCCCCGAAAGGCCCGGGCATGATCTTTGTGATCCATTCGCTTAAAGGTGTCGGGTTTACCATCAAAGACAACTACGGGCAGAAATTTAGCCTTATAGAAATGATTAATCTTTTGGAGCCAACCATAAAGATGAGTTATAACCCGTTGGGTGCGATCGAGATAATAACCGTAGGGAAGGTGGGCCCTCTGTTTTTGCTGATAGGGATTATTAAGGATTTGAAAGAGCATATTCATACCATCGACCGCAACGACCTTCCCGTGGAGCGTGCTGATGTCGTGCTTGGTGGTTTGAAGAATGTTTGTGAATTTGGTGCCCATGGTCTATCTAATTGTATCAGATTTGCAATTGGTTAAAAAAGCGGAATTTGATTTCGATAAAAAAAATTAGAATTCATTGCTTTATCCATTTGTGGGATGTCAATAAAATGATAAAATTTTCACATACTTTGATAAAATTTTCACAATAGTTGATAATCTCTCAAATCTACCTTACTCATCTATATTGTGCCCGAATATCTGAATAGATATCAAGAATATCAGATTAAACAATACAATCCAGCTAATTCCATTGATATTACCGACAAAATTAACCATATCTAGCCGAAACCTTTAAATTCGAAAAAATATTCGAATTTATAATGTCACTTCTACAATTAAAATCCTTGAGAAAACCTCGGGCGAATCAAATTTCGACCTCTATTTTCTTTCATTCCCCAAAGCTAAATCGACAGGTTTGGTGTGAATCCAATTTGGAGTGGGATGCAGCAATCATTCTTGATCAAGATCCGTCCGTCTTGGAATACTGTGAACAATCAATTGAACTTCATTGGTCGAAAAGTACTTGGATCCCAGATTTTGTCGCTTTGGTTGAAAATGATGATCAATATACAATTCTCATTCTGGAAGTAAAGTACTTACAGGAACTAATCGGAGAAAAGGAACATTTCATTCAAAAATATGATGAATCAAGAAAATGGATTAAACAAAACTATGATGCAATCGCATCGGCCCTTACAAAATTGCCCATATCTCGAATTGAATTCATCGTTGTAACGGACATGGTTCTTCAACAATCCTTTCGGGTGCGAAACTGCAGAAAATTAATTCAAGCAATTATTGAGGACAATTATAATTACGTTATCGCTCAACAAATTCAAGATATTTTGCAAGGTACTGCTTTTCTTCCTTTGGATTCATTGGCAAGATCCATTGATGCTATTAAAAGTGATGTTACGGTTTCAAAAGAAGAGATTACAACAACCCTCTTTGCAATGCTCTATAAGTGCGAAATTCAAATCGACCTCGAATCTTTGATTACCTCCAAATCCATTATTTCACCCGATTTGCAATCAAATATCACCCTTGAAGTTTGGTTAAAAAGGTTCAATTGGCGAAATCAATCCTTTACTCATGTTCCCTTGATTAAGCATAAGGATCTGTATTTCATTTCCAAAACCCCTGAAAAGTCGATTGCATATTGGAAAATCACCAGTTCGCGACTTGAAACAATTATTCCACTGCTCAATATGTCCATTGAGCAACTAAAAGCACAAGAAATCAAACATGCTGGAAAAATAATTCATTGGATGACTGCTTATCGATGGATGCTAGATTATAAAGGCGCTCGTGGAGACATACGCGCTTTATTGCCTAAGTATTCTGAAAGTGGAAGAAAATCCCCATATTCTGAACCAATCCATGAAGAATTGTGGGAATATGGTAAAAATCAATATTTACAACGTGAAAAAAAAAGCATAAAACGAGCCTACGGTTACATGGAAACCTATGCATATGAGCACAAAAAAGGAAAATACTGTATGAGTTATTCTACATTTTATCGAAGGATTAAAAAATTGCATGGAAAAGAAGTCGATCAAAAGAGGAATGGAAAACGGAATGCTGAAAAGGATTATGAACTAAGTGCATCTGAATTTCCCCATGCAGATTTTCCTCTACAATCCGTCCAAATCGATCATACTCCCATAGATGTTTTAGTAGTAGATGAAGACAACCGGCAAGTTACCGAGCGGCCATATTTAACGATTGCTTTTGATAGCCATTCTAGATGTGTGTTAGGGTACTATATAACCTATAACAAACCGAGTCGGCTCTCCGTTGCAATGACCCTTTTCAATTGTGTGCAAAATAAAGCAAATTCAATACAAAAAATTCAAGAACAGTTTCCTGAATTGGATGTTGCCACTCAAAAAATCCTTCAGGAGAGCAAATGGCAAGAAATATATGGTCTTCCATACACGCTACACATGGATAATGGCTCCGATTTTCGTAGCAATGATGTTCGACTTTTTGGAGCACGATATAAAGTGCATCTGCATTATCGGGCGGTTAAAAAACCACAACATGGTGCCTATGTCGAACGATTTCTGGGGACGCTGAACAAACGGTTACAGGGTGTTGCCGGTACGACATTTTCGAATGTAAAAGCGCGTCGAGACTACCCTTCCGAAAAACGAGCCATTTATACCATTAAAGAACTTGAAGCTCGTCTTTTAACTGAAATTTTATTATATCATGAAGACTATCATCGCCAAATACGAATGTCGCCGTTGAAAAAATGGTTTGACGCATTTTCCTCATCCAAAGATAAGACAGCTATCAGCCATAATACGTCCCAAATTGATCTTAATTATTTTTATTTAGATATCTTGCCTTCCGAAATGAGGACTGTCCAGAAACAAGGAATCAGTATTTTCAATTTAAATTATTCAGACCCACGCATCCAGAGATGGATTGGGGCTAAAGTCTTAGGAAATCAATCAAAAACGAGAACTTTTCTTTTTCGATATGATCCTCGCGATATAAGAATTATATATTTCTATGATCCTGAAGAAAAAGGATATTATACTCTTAGATGTAGTGATAAATTTATACAAACTTTTTTCAAAGAAGATTGTCTGAGCTTATGGCAATGGAATGCGATAAAAGGAGCGATGAAAGACAATTATCAACATTCTCAAAACAATTATGCAGTCAAAAAACGAGCGTATTTGCAGATTCAACAACAAATGGATGTGGATGTCGCCGTACGGTCAAAAAGTGCCCGTATCAGAAGATCCAGAGAGTTATTCAATGCTGAAGGTGTAATAGGTCGGGAGATCTCTGCAAAAAATGTCTTTGATCATGATTCTATAGTAGATGAAATTGATCCTTCCCTATTTGAACGTTCTTTTGATGAAGACATCGAATATATTCAGATCCCTCCCGAACAACAAAATCCATTTTATGGCATGACTGAAAATATGCTAAATCGGAAGAAAAAAGGAGGGTCAAATTAAAATGGCCAACATGATTTGCTCTAAGGAAGATTTAGCTATCCTTACTGAGATGGATGAATCTTTGAACGAGATTGCAAATGAAATCGAACATAGGCAAAGATTTTACAAGTATCCTGAAGCCGAGATAATCATCAAATCTCACTTATTTCCTCGATTTAAACGGGCCGACATTAGTTCCAATGATCGAGGGCTGATTTATTTTCTCTATGGGGATTATCACACGGGCAAATCCTTTCTTCTAAAATTTTTCTGTGGGTTAATGTTTACGGCATATCCCCACATGTGGAAAAAGGAGAAAATTCCGATTGTACGAATTAATTTGAATAATCATATCAATACAGCAATTCAATTACTCATTTTCTTGCTAGAAAAACTCGGTCGTCCTATTACCCATAAACTCGTAAACGAATGGAAAAAGATAAATATTGCAAAAGAACGCTTACAAACACGTCTAATTGCCCACTTAGAACGATGTGGAACACGCATCCTTATTTTAGATGAATGTCAGAAACTGCTAAATGCCAGAAACCCCAATGTTCCCGACATCTTTGAACTATTAATAGATTTAAGCACTAAATCTAATTGGAATGGTGATCTGTGTACCCAAATTGTGATGTGCGGGACAAACGATGGAGTTCCATTATTGGAAGCTGCCGATTGGATTCAAGGGAGGACGCGGACTATAAAATTACACCCTCTCAATGAAGTAGTATTTGGCTCCTTTCTCTTTAAGGTTTATAGCGATTTTACCTCCTTAGGTATATCTCAGCAATGGGCGTTAGTCGATATGACTAATGATCACCAAGATCGAAGACTAAATCCTGAAGTGGCTCTTTATCTCTATAAAAGAACAGGGGGGAAAATTGGATTAACCATCGATCTCCTTCGATATGCGGTGTTATTAGCTCTGGATGATGGCCGATATTTTCCTGAAAAACGCGATTATGAAGCGATTCAGCTCACTGAAAAATCCTACCGAATGAAAGATGTTTTAAAACCAATCATGAAAGAGAAGAAGAAATCGAAAATACGGATTAGACTTCAAGATAGAACATGTCAAATGAAGAACTGTGTGAGGGAACATAATCCTTACGCAACTTATCGATCCTTAGTTCACCATTATCGAAGAAAGCACCCCCATGTGGAGCTAACTTTTGAGGATGACGATGATCAGCGAGCTTGAATTCCCGGATATTGTTTCTTTTGAGGATCCTCCGGCATTTATCGAAAAAAAATGGGGAGATAATGTTATTTGGGAAGGAATCAAGAAGTATCCAAGCGAGTTAAAAGCAAATTTTGAGATATTAAGAACGGCTACTCAT
>JABCSI010000254.1 GCA_018238965.1 Promethearchaeota archaeon | reverse complement strand
TCATACCCCAATTCAATTTTTCCCGTCGAATACTCCCAACCATTTTTAATTTTGCTGGTTGTTTTTTCCTTAAGGGCGGTCCATTTGGATCTGAGGGTGATGCTCTCCTCAAGGGTCATAATGGTATGGGGATGGATTATTTCATTATTGAACAATATTTTTCAAAATTGGGCAGTTCTATTTATGAAAATATAGAGAAAAATGCAAAATTGGATGTTACTGCACAATTTGGTATTGGTGTATTCTCATATTTCATGATTTGTGATCAATTCACTGTAATATCAAAAAAAGATGATTGCGAGCTAATAAAATTCCATGTACAAAAAGATGTTGATTCTTATTTTCATTTTAAAAATTCAGATCATGATTATTCTTTATCTTGTGGCTCAAAAATAATATTTAAAATAAAAAAATCGATTAGAAGCAAGATTAATCCTGATAGTTTAATAAAATTGATTAGAAAATTTATGTGGTTTAATGAAATTCCTGTTCATATTGAGATCAAAAATAATAAACAAAAATGTATTTTAAATCAATTGGATTATTCTATTAATCTGAATAGATTATGTGAAATAGCTAATATTAATACAAAAAGAAAATCAAATTTAGAAATCGGGATAAATAATTTAGTTATCAATCAACCAACTTATACTCTTTCATTATGTGTCTATTATTCAGATATAGATAAAGAAAGAAGAAATATAATTACTTACTTGGATAATCATAAGAAATTGAGACTTTTAAGAAGAAGGTCTAAAACAAAAGTTTTTTTTTGCTATAAAGGAATTATTGTTGAAGAGGTATCAAATATAGATTCTCAATCTCGCTTATTCAATTTTATCGCAATTGTAAATGTGCTTGAGAAGAAATCTCTAGACCTCTCCAGAAATTCTTTCTTGGATAGAACCTTTATTGGTGAGCTAACCAACTACGTATCAGATTTAGCTCTATTGCACTTCTTCAATAATATCCCAAAAAATATTGATTCAAAACAAATGTTACTAAATCATTATTCTTCTTCATATGATTTTAATAAGTTTGATTTTCAAAATCAGGAAATTATTTTAAATTACGCAATTCCTTGTCCAATATTTCGAGTTTTGAAATCTAACTTAAAATATGAGTATATGGATATAAGATCACTAAAAGAAAAAAAAATTACGAAATATCTTTATGGAATTGATGGAGATGTCAAATTGGGAAAAATAATTGTAAAGAAATATAATTGTCCAATTTTAATTCCATTTAATAGAGCAAGTATGAAAAACCTAGTTGGAGAAATTATTTTCAAAACATATTATACACAATTAGTAATTGAAGATTCAGTACACTATTTCGAAATTGACTACAACTCTTCAAAACCAAAATTTGAAGTAATATCAAGCGAAAGCATTGAACATTCAAGACATAGATTAATATTCATTCCATTTAACAATAAGAATTATGTGTTTTATAATATTAATGCAAGTCTTTTTGATTATAGGGTAGATATTTTTAATTTAAATTGCCCAATAATTAGCTTTTTGTATGAAAAATCAACAAAAGACATGAATGCAAAGAAATTGTTAATTGAGAAATGTGCTATACTTTTGGATTCTTCCGAAAATAAGAAAAAAGAATTGCTTCTTTTGAAAGAAAAAATATTTGACCTATGGAATCACGAAATTCTTATAGATGAGCTTATATTGAATTAATTCTAAATTAAATTCTCATTTTTTCTTTAAATCCATCTTCTTAAGGAAATCCAAATGAAAACAAGGACAAAAACCAAGGCAGGATATCCCTTTATTTTGGGAGGAAAAATACCCGTATTAGAATTCTCCGATGTCGAACTAATCAAAGAAGTGATGTTCGACCCTACATTAACCCTCAACGGCCTGCCCTTAAAGGACGTGATCGGAAGCACCGAAGATCTCATTGCCAATATATATTTAATCTGTAAACAAAATTCACCTTTGGATGCACATCGCCTTCTGAGGGCGCGGAAGGTTCAAGAGCACATGGGATTCACCACATCCCCAAGAGATTATCGCCGAAAGCCGATTATCCGGCGACTTTATTCGAACGCTTGAGTATACAAATATAATCAGAGATTTAAATGGGCATCCTTGGAAATATAATCCCACCAACGACGTCGATTTTGTCTTCAACTACGATGCGATTTTTGCTGCACTGATTGACTCAAAACAATTTGATTATCATATGCCTGTCTCTCCAAGTGGAATGACTTTGAATTTGGTTGCAGGAGAGTCTTATTTCGGTGCAAGAATGCGCTTGCTCCCCTTTATCCTCGCATATGTTTTGCATAGTCCAAAAACTCTTGCGAGAGAGTACTCCGTTTTAGTGGATATATTGGGTCAAGATGCCGATTTAATGGATTATAGAGAAAAAAACCTATAAAAATTTGAACGATTATGATTTTTCTCCGAAATTTTTTTAATATTGTATTTACTCTTATTCAATTAGTAATTATAGTAAATAGCCTATCTATCAACATTAAAAAACGTTGAATCGCTGATTCTATCATGAATGATGTACTTCTGACTAAGAAGATCTCGCAATTGGAATCCCTAATAGGTTCCCCCATAAAAATTTATACAGATAAGTATAATTATTTCAATACTAATCGGGGTCCCAAATTGCTCATTCAGGATAATAATGTTATAGCTATCCACATATCTGACCAAAAAGCTGAAATATTGAAGAACATAATCCAATTTTTCAGCGATATATTATATTTGAGGTTATCGAGATGTGATTTAGGGAAAATTCCCCCCGAAATTGTTAAACTCTCAAATCTCCGTGATCTCGATTTGGGAGGTAACCACATTCGCACCGTGCCCGATTACATTTGTCAGCTTTCCAGCCTCAAAGTTTTACATCTAAGCCATAACGAGATTTCCGCCCTTCCCGATAACATTGGGGCGCTTTCCCACTTAGAAGGCTTATTCTTGGACCGAAATCAAATAACCCTTCTGCCCCCCTCTCTTTCTAATTGTTCGGCGTTGAAGCGGATTGGTCTATTAGGAAACCCCTTGGTCTCCTTGGCAGGGATCCCCCCATCGTGTGATTTTCCAGATATCGATATTGAATTGGCCGCCGAGCTGCTCACATTCAAGGGCTGCGTGCTCACCCAATTCCATGCGATTGAATGTGCCATGGAAAATGATTACGCCGATATAAAAAGAGTCGAGCGGGGTAATTTCCAGTTTTCTTACCATGGCCCCCTTGCCGAACTCCCGCTCACTGAAATCCCTCGATTCATCGAACAATTGTTTGGCTCCGATTTTGTGTCGTTCCCTTACCTTCCGCCGCCAGAACTTCGCTACCCAAAAAATCCGTGGCAACCTGGAAAAATCCTTCCGGAATTCCGTGACTTTCTGACCGCATTCCTCGAACATATCACCGATTTCGCCATAGATTCTTGGAGAGAGTATTACGCACGCCACACCGTCGACCTTGGCCGGTCCTATATCACAGATCGCTCATTGTCCGAAGATGACTTTGAACGTCTGGTGCATGAATGCGATTTCCGTTTGTATAATTTTTTGAAAAACCATCTCCCCTCATCAGATCCCTTGTTGCAGGAGCTCGGCACCAAATTTTCTATTGAAACGAATAATCAATCTCTGTTTTTATAAAATTATCTCTCTGTTTTTATAAAATTATCGTTGGTTATTAATTTCCCCCAAAAAATTCAAATTTTATGCGACCTTAATCTCCTCACTACTGCCGATGAATCAGAATACGGGTATCTGAAGAAAATAGTAAAAAAAATGGGGCCACGTCCCAGTTCTACCATCTACCGCCCGCTTTCTCGTTTCAAACGCTAATAGAGATGAATAAACTTATGGTTAAAGTACGTAATCCAAAAGAAATTGAAGAAATGGTTATTAATGGAAGTTACGAACAGAAGCGGATTTTCAGTATCGTAGCCCACATCGACCACGGCAAAACCACCACATCCGACTTCCTTCTCCAGCGCGCCGGGCTAATGCGCCCCGAAGATGCAGGCGCCATGCAAGCGATGGATAGTGATGCAGAAGAACAAGCTCGAGGAATTACTATCTTCACTTCCGTCGTGCTACTCGCTTTTGATGATCCCCGCAAGAAAGGAGAAGATTCTTATATTTTCCAAATCAACGACACCCCAGGGCATTTGTCCTTTACAGGGGAAGTCTCACGTGCCCTACGGAGCTCGGACGGTGCTATTTTACTCGTCGATGCTTTGGAAGGTATGATGACTCAGACGGAAACAAATATCCGTTTATCGGTCGGTAATGAAATTTGCAAACCCGTAGTCTACATTAATAAGGTCGACCGGCTCATATCAGAATTGCGCCTTGAACCAAAGGAAGTTTACGAACGAGTAGATCAGATCATCAATGATGTGAACAACCTTATTCGTGAACTGCAACCCGAAGGTAAAGATTGGACTGTTACTTTTGCCAAAAGCCAAGTAGCTCTCGGATCTGCCAAACATGGTTGGGGTTTCACAATGGAGATTTTGAAGGAACGCAACATTGCGCCCACCTTTGTGTTTGAAAAATATAATGAAGGCGATATTGAGTATTTGCGCAAAAATCTGCCCTTGGATGATTCGCTGTTGCGGATGGTTATTGATCACTTACCAAATCCAGTTGAAGCCAGTCAGTACCGTGTGAAGCGCTTAGTTTCTAACGTAGATTTTGAATCCGATCTTGGAAAAGCGTTGTTGACAAGCGATCCCAAAGGCCCCTTAATGGGTATGATCGCCAAGGTATTTATTGATCCAAAATCTTTCCGACCCACCTTAATCGGGCGAATATTTTCGGGAACCCTCCACCAAGGTGATACTATTTATCTGGTTAACCGCCGGGAGAGTTTTAAAGTTAAACGCCTCGGAGTTATGGAAATTACCGACTTATTGGATATGTCTGAGGTACCTGCAGGAAACCTATTTGCGTTGTTCGGCTTCATTTGTCCCTCCGGTGAGAGCTTTGTGAGCAAAGAATATGCAATGACATTCGAAGATAAGAGCGAACTCCCACGCTTCGAAAGCATCAAATACTCCTGTGAACCAGTTGTATCCCGTTCCATTACCCCCGAAGATCCCCAAGACCTCGCTAAATTGGGTGATGTCACCTCAAAGTGGTTGATGGCCGATAACACCGCCAAATTTTCCCTTAACAAAGAATCCGGAGAATATATCCTAAGTGGGATTGACCCGCTCCAGATTGAAATTATCACCAAACGGATTAACCGCCAAGTGGCTATCAAAGTTGGAGAACCAATAATTGTTTATCGGGAAATGGTTACCAAGAGATCCCAATCCTACCACACCAAATCTTCCAACGGTCACAACAAATTGATTTTGTACGTCGAACCTCTGGACAAAATCGCAACCCAAATGATCCTAGACGGCGAACTGAACGAATTAATGGACGCCAAATCCATGGGCAAACTCCTCCGTGAAAAAGCGGGGTGGGATGCCAAAGAAGGTCGAAAGACTTGGGATGTCTTTGAGGGCAATATTCTGCTCGACGGCTCCCGTGGACTACAACGGCTTGATCGGATTAAATCCTATGTGATCGGAGCATGGCGAGAATGGTGTGCTAACGGTCCATTTGCCAAAGAACCTGTTATGGGTGTCAAGGCAGTTTTCACAGATGCGAGCGTTCACGTTGACCCAGCCCACACCGGGTATTCGGAAATTGCAACAATGACTACAGCTGCCCTCTCGTTATCTTTTCTCGCTGGAGCCCCAAAACTCTTCGAGCCTATCCAGAAAGTATCAATCAAGACCCCTAATGGCAGCGAAGGCGGTGTGATTAAGGTACTTACCCAACACCGAGGAATCATTGAAGATATCATTCCAGATGGTGCCTACATGCGTGTAAACGGTAAGTTGCCGGCAGAAGAGATGTCCAAAGGTATTGCGGACGATTTTCGAGGTGCGACCCAGGGCCGGGCCTTTTTCGGATACGAATTCGAAGGTTTTGAACCCATTCCAAAGGCGCTGATGGAAAAATACATTTTGGAAATTCGCGTGCGAAAGGGTATGTCAAAAAACATGCCAGACGGCTCGAATTACCAACGATTCATTTATTCCCGCACGTAATTTGCACGGGGCTTATCCCGGCATTTTTTTCCTATATTTCTATTATTTCTTTTTCTAATTCTTAAGTTTACAAGTTAACCACTTTTTTTTAAATTTTATATCAATCCCTCCAATTTTCGCACCGACATTATTCATGAAGAAGAATGT
>JABCSI010000253.1 GCA_018238965.1 Promethearchaeota archaeon | reverse complement strand
GGATGATGAGCGCTTCTACGTGGTTTATGAATTTGCGCGCGATCACAATATGCCTATTCATATTCATCCGCAGATCATGAATCCGATCGGAGAAGACCGGGTCAAAGATCCTTTATTAACACCTGTTTTAGAGTATGTGTTTGACGTTTCAGTGTGCATTGGCAAACTGATGATGTCCGGAACTTTTTTAAAATTCCCAGAAGTGAAGTTCATCTTTGCCCATTATGGCGGTGTGCTGCCATTTGTTCGCGAGCGCTTTGATAATACATATATGATGCTGCGCAAAAGAAATTTTGTAAAAGATCTTTCTAAATTACCGGGTGATTATTTCAAAAATCTGTATTTCAAAAAGTTAAAAATACGGTTATTGGTTAGAGGTTAATATATTATTTTTTCAATTTAAAAAACTTCTGATCTATTTCCTTTTCCAGTGCACATCACTGAAAAACTGCAATTCCGTCAAGCCCTCCAGAAGTTAGAAAGAGGGAATAGGGGAGAAAAAGGAAGAATAAGTAAGAATAAGGAAGATATGGAAAGAAAAGGACACAATAAGGAAGAAATATGGAAAAAAAATAGAGAATGATTCTTCTATTCCAGTACTTTCGGGCGATGGCTGGCCTTCATATCCGCTTCGGAAATTTCAAAGTTGTGGGCCAACTGGGCTAGCAGTGCATCGAAGGTAATATAGCAATTGAGTTCAAAGGCGGGAAAATAATTATGCCTTTTATGCACGGGTTGGTTATACATGCTTACAAAGTCCTCACGCCCCGGTAACACCAAACAACCATCTACTCTACGTGTAAAACTTCCCAGATCCGAATCGGCAAATGATGTCACCCCGAATATGCGCATCCCCGAAATAAAGGCCTGATTGGCAAAGTTCAGTGTTTGGGAGGTCGCCCCGCTTCCCGAAAGTATAATGGCTAAATCATCCTTCGTACGGAGATCCCAGTGCCCCTCATAAATTACCGTGAGATCACAATCGGGTTCCTTATGGAGATGCCCATAGCGAATCGCAGCAATCCGGTTGATAATTTCATTGCGCCCCACACCGAGGAAATAGAATTTACTGCGATTTTTGGCCGGCACAAATTCCGTAACCAGTTTGAGGAAAGCCATCAAGGATTCAACCTCCTCTTCCAAATAGTCATACGTAGCTTCGTATAATTTAATAATTTGTGAAGAAATATGCTCAAATTCCTTCAATGATTCAGCTGCGGTGTCTTTCACCGAATACGCCAAGCAGACGCCAATGATTGCAGATGCGATTTCAAATTCTGTTCCCAGAGGCGCCAATTTTTTATCACGCTGCTCATTTCTCCTCAGAACCAAGACATTTTCAAATTCTTTCTCCATTTCGGGATTATATGTCATCCCAATCACATGCAATCCGGTTTCCTTAGCTGCTTGGGCATGTTTTAGGGGGGAGCCCGATCCCGATCCTGTATTGAAAATGAAGACATCACCCTTCTGCCACGGGCGTAAATTGGCATTTGAGACAGGCAAAATGATATTGAAGCCGTTATGTTCCAAACTGTCTTCCATCAACAGCAAACTTTGCAGAGAACGACCCTGTCCATCCACAATGATTGCTCGATTGATCCCCTTTTCTTGTTCTGTACGGACCATGATCAACGTTTCAAAAATCCGTAAGAGCTTGTCTCGGCTGAGTTCCTTGATAGTATATCTCACTCTATCAGTTAAATACTTGAATGATTCTTGGAATATGCGAATACCCGACATTTTTTCTCCCGTTTCCTTAACTGGTGAAGAATCCACATGTAACCTAATGTTTAATGCTTGATAAAAGTGAATTTATTTATGTGGAAATAATCCTTTTCCCTTCTATGATCATTAAAATGGGAAAAATGGAAGTGTGATCCCGATAAATTTTAGTACTATGCCGCATTTTAATTCTTAGGTAAGATGCTAGAATTGAGTTCCGATTCGATTTTTGGTTTTATCAGTAAAAATTAATAAATATATATAAATGTGAATTAATATGGCAACAGGTAGTGTTAAGTGGTTCAACTCCCGCAAAGGTTATGGCTTCATAACCCCAGACGAGGGAGAAAAAGATGTTTTTGTCCATTATTCGGCTATTACAACCACGGACAATGAATTTGCAAGTTTAAATGAAAACGATAAAGTTACATTTGAATCTGTCGAAGGCGCTAAGGGAATGGAGGCTCGCAACGTTGTTGTGACCGAGAAAGCCCCTTATACCCCCAGAGAACGAGAAGATAGATATTAAATCTTTGGTCGTTTTCACTTATACGTGAAATTTTTTATTTTTTTGAATTGCTTTTACATCATTTTTGATTTTACTTTTACAACACATTTTTCGATGTTCCTTATCTTTTAGATTTCTTATAATTAATTTTCTGATTATGTAAGGCTATTTTATTGTACATTTTGACAAAACGGCTGCCGTCAATATAGGAAACAATGAAAAAAATCAAAATCAAAAAAAAGCATAACATAGAAGTGTTTATCCATCCAATTTAAATACCTTTCTTCTTCTTGATGAACACAATACCAACAGCAACAATCACAACAAGACCCATGGCTCCGGCAATAATTCCCAAAGTATTGTCAGCTAAACCGGTTCCAACAAGCAATTCAGCATATGAAGGGGCATGTAAAACAGAGACATTATATCTGCTTACTTTCAAACTAATTTTTACCATTTCATCTGTTGTGTTAGTGGCATAAATTCTGATAGAGAATTTATTAGGTGCGATTCCGCATTCATGAATGAAATTTAGGGAAGGCGTATTCGAAAGAGTATCATAATTATCGGTTCCTGGACCAGCGGAACTTGTCCAGACATTATCATAATACAGAGTCACGGAACGCAATACTGAACTTGATACTGAATCATTGACATTCACAATGAATTGGTACCAATCGTACATGGTTGAACCGTTAAAATCAACATTAACAATTACACCGTCGTATAATGATGTATTGTAGGTATAAGTCGAACCGTATGTTAGGGCATCAAAATCATCTTCATTTTGAATATCTATCATCTGCTTATTCACTAAACCTACTGTTGTTAAATCCTCGAATAAGTAATAGTTGGTCTTTTCACTCATTCCAACCCTGAAATGGATGTTTGTTCCATTATAGGCAAGCCATTCTAATGATGTTTCATTTCTAATTTGAATATCATAGGGCCAAACAACTAAGAAACCTTCTCCCGATTCTGGCATGTGGGAAGTTAAAGTCATTCGAGCAGAACCAACATAGTCCATCGGTTGGGTATCATTATCCCCAGAATTCAATTGTTGATTTGACCACTTACTTAAAGAGAATAAAGTTGCCAGAGTTAGGTTATTGAAAAGAGATTTTTGATATATTGCGTACTTTAAAGAGAACCTAATTGAATTATCTCCAAAGGAATTATCATCCCGAAATAGGGTGATATTGGATATTAATTCTCTGATTGTTCCGTCCCATGAAAAGGGGAAAACTTGTGGATCGCAAAATGTTTCAGAGACCCCAAAAGTAATTTCATTTTGATCAGCTTTAGACCAAGCAGGATTTTCTTTCGTAAGAGATTTCGGATCTAAACTGGAACTTTCATCAAGCAATGTAGAGGTTAAATTAAGGAATTCAGCGTTCACGGAACCTCCAGAAAATTCAATGGTTGCAAAATAGGTTCCAGGATTAAATCGATAGAGGTAATAACCGTTGGTAAGTGCTAAACACTTCACTGATAGAATTCCATCAACTTCATCAACAAAACTAAATGCGTCATCAGACCCATCGTCAATCATATCGAAGGCGGGAGTCCCCACAGCTCGATCAGCGGAAAATAGAGCAAATTTGGTCTCATTTGTTGTCATTCTAATGAAAGTCAAGCCCGGATTCGGATCGATTTTAAATAATTGTGACTCTCCCAAAGTGTAGTCAACATAATTGGTGATTTCCTCAATCCCGAATTTATAATACAGGAGAATATTTCTAGGAACATCGTTATAAATTCCCCAATCAAAATAGTTATTATGCAGAACCAACAAATAAGCTTTTCCAGAATATTTGATTTGAGTGAAATCATCATCGAAATTCATATCGATCCCTTTGCTTATTATATTACCAGTAGGTGATGGCAAAATTAATCTGACATGAGGAAAACCGACAGCACCCCAAATCAGGTCAAAATTATGTTTGAGGTAACTACCTGCTTCTACTTCGAATTCATAAAGATGAATATAAGGACCATCGGTTGGTCCATAAAGTTTGTCAGGATCCGCTCCGGTATAAGTTTCATCACGAAATATTACCTCATCATCAAAACCAATTGTTTGAGTTACACCAATTTTTTCCAACTCAAATATTACGTATCTTTTAGATCCGGTAAAATACAATACGTAATCACCCGCAGCATCGGCTGAAAACGCAATGAATTCACGTATATCTGTTCCAATACCATCTACATCAGGTAAAGTATCCTTAATTTTGCTAACAGAATTCCGTTCTGGGGAAAATAATTTGTAATTTGACACTTGATTATTATCAAAATATAACATGTAAAATCCTTCAGATTGGATTGTTAAATGCAATTCCATCCATTGCAAGCCTGGAAATTCGACATCGAATTGGGTAACTGCACCAACTTCTAAAGTTCCCAATACAGTGTTTGATAAGGAAACTGTAAAATTCTCAACCGTGGCTTCATTTTCGGTATCATTGGTATATAACCAATAGGCCTTATCCCAAGGATCTTCTACACGACTGTTCCAGGGGTATGTGATTTGACCGAGATTGTAAGGATATCCAACAACATCACCACATTGAGCCGGTCCAATTATAGTTCCGTTGTTATTGTCAACAACATCGAAATATGCTGGAGCATCTCCAGATACTATGATGTTAGAATAGGCATTTCGTTCAGGGATTATAGCAACTCGTCGATATGTATCGTTATTTGCGATAGTCCCCTCAATTGCATAATCGAGACTGGTAGTGAATCCGTCTTCTGATTCACCATCTGCTATTGCCACGTTGGGAAAAATAATCGATCCCAAGGTTAAACACATCAGAATCATGGCAAAATAAGTTTTTTTAGTCATTTTTTTCACTAACTATCTATTTTATTTCATTAACACTTTACTAATTTGTAGTACTTTGTGTCATCAAAAATGTGGAAACTATTATATATGAATCTTTTCTCAAAATATCAGAATTATTTTTATTCGGATTTTGTCTAAATCGCTTTTGGGCGACTTTTGTGATCTTTAATTTTCTGATTATGAAACGCTAATTTTCACATAAACGTGAAGTTTTTTATTTTTTTGATTTGCTTTTGCATAATATTTGATTTTGCTTTCACAACAACAAATTTTTCAATTTCATCAATTTTTTCAATACAATCTATCTTTTAGATTTCTTAGAATTAATTGTCTGAATCTGGGAGGCAAATAATCGAACGAATTTTATCCAATTCTGCTTTTATTCAATTAGGCATAAAAATTAAAGGTATTAAACCATTTTCATACTTAATAGATCAATAGATAATTTGATCACATTTCAACACCAATTTTCGAGATGATTAAAAATGGCGCAAATATGGATTCCGGGAGCTGCGGCCGTTGCAATAAAATGCAAGGACGGGGTTATTTTAGGTAATGACACACGATCAACTTGGGGTTATACTGTTAATTCCAAGAGTACATCAAAAATCTTTCCAATTACAAAAGACGGAATGGTAGCGATTTCATGCTACGGTCTTATCGGTGATTTCCAAGCCCTAAGCAGGATCATGTTGGCCCAAGCGAATATTTACGAGATACGGGAAGGCGTGAAAATTTCCGTACAGGCAATGGCAAAAACGGTTGCAAATTACCTTTATCAGCGTAAAATGGCACCACTTTATACAAATGTTTTAGTCGGCGGAATGGGTGAAAAAGGTCCTGCAGTATTTACAATGGATGCTATCGGGTCACTCTCAGAAGACGATTACGGAGTGGCAGGTTCGTCAGCTACCTATGCAGTGGGTATTTTGGAAGCCGAATATAACCCTGAAATGACAGTTAAGGAAGGCGTTAAGTTAATGAAAAAAGTTATCCATAATGCAGTCAAACGTGATGCATTGGCAGGTAATGCGATGGATATAATGACAATTACCGCCAAGGGTGCAAAAACCGAACGCATTCCCATGAAAGATTTGGGCGAATAAACTTTCATTCATTATTTCAATTAAAATCTTAACTAAAATCTAAAAAGCGTATTTTTTTTTTTTGACTACTTCTTTTCCTTCTATTCCTTAT
>JABCSI010000252.1 GCA_018238965.1 Promethearchaeota archaeon | reverse complement strand
ACCTTATCAGTTATTAAGAATCTTGAGGGTGACGAACTTCTTGATTATGAGGTCATCAATGTTTGAATGATCAAGTTTTAGTACATTTTTCCCAACTATTATTTACCCTTTACATAAGCACGTCGTCAGGGTCTAAATTGAATATTGCCAGTAGACAGGTGAAAATGATCGCTTTTTGGGAAGAGGCATTCAAATAGTGAAGTATTTCATTACCGACAATGGTGAAATCTAAGAAAAACGCCACGCTATATAAAACACCCAAAATAAAAATTGCCCCGATAAGGAATTTCTCAACGAAGGTTACATTTTTTCCCCATTTATTTGCCTTTAAGGTTTCACTTCCACTTTCACTTCCAATGAGGGCGCGCCTATGAATCTGGGCGTAGAAGTTTAGCACCGCAAAGCCACCAACAAACATAACCACACCGATAATATGCAAAATTGTCAAACGCGGATGATCATATGGGACCGTCAAAAGAATAAAACCTCCTGACATGATAAAACACACGATGGCAAAGCCAAGATTTGATTTACTCTTGATATTTTCTTGTGTATCTGTCGATTGGGTTGATTGGGCAAGCTCAGATTGTTGGGATGGTTGAATTACTCTATCCCAATAAAGATAGGCAAATCCTAGAATTAGGGTTAACAGTCCACAAATTTGGATTCCATGTTCTTAGATAAATTGCCCATAGTGAATTGTTTACCAAGGATTAAAAAAAGATTGCGCTTCGGATATAGGAGAAAAAAGAAAAACTATGATTGGAATTCGGATGTTCCCAAACAGTAGAGATTTTGGCTATCCAAGAGTTTTGCCCCCAAACCCTTGACCTTCGGCTCCAAAAACTTCCAATTATCAAAAGATGTGAAGACGAGGGGAAATTCCATCCCACGTTGCAAACAAACTTGGGCAATTTCGTAAGCCAGTGCATCCCAGTATTTCTCAAAACCTGGGCGCAAACCCTGAAATCGGAAATTGATTCCCTTATAGAATTGCTGAAGGGGGGCGGAAGCGGCCACAATTTGGTTCTTATGGAAAATCATGACAGCATTACCGGTAGGAATAACACGATTAATATAATAATTGGTCATTTCGGCGGTGTCACTGAATGCCGAGCGTAAAGCGGGATCTGCATTTGTAATCTCCAATAGAAGTGGGAGATCGGATTCTGTGGCCAATCGGCTTGTATATTCCAGGTCTTTATTAGGTTTTGGAACCTTTTCCAAATCCAAACCGTAGAAAAAGGCTTCTTGACATTGCTGAAATCCATGATTGCTTGCAAATTCCGTGGGTTGAGTCCAAGTTTTGGATATGAAGCCCATCACAACTTGTTTCTCGGGATATATTGATTTCACATACCCCAGCATATCGGTATAGAGTGTTTCTTGTACTATGGATGGACAATTTTCCATTGCCCAAGGATAGCCAATCCACACTCTATTTTCCTCAACCGTGATTTGAATATAGGCAAGAGGATTCCCCTCCCCATCGAGGGCGAATCGCATCGCTTTCGGTTCCTTCTTCTCAAAATTGATGCGGGCTTTAATATCCTCAGCGTTAACTGGACTAAATATGGTGTATGGCATTCGATCTATGAAATTGTTGTAGATTTGCGCTTGCTTCTCTTCCCAGTTGTTATCGGGCTCATAATATTCGTAGTCGACATTCATAGGTACTCTCTAATATCATATTCTTGGAAATTTTAAGCATTGTGGTTTTGCCATGCTCTTAGTTCAGTAATTCCAGCTAGAAAAAGTGTACAATTTTCAATGCAAGTATAACTTTCTAAAAAAAAATTGGAATATTTATAACAAAGGAAGTTTTTTTTACAGTGAGTTTCCTTTTTATTACTTAATGTCTACAAAAATAATTCGTGTGAATAAAAAAGGGATGATAACTATTCCAGTGGATATTCGGAAAAAGTATAATCTAATGGAGGGATCCGAAATTTCCATTCTTGATATCGATGGGCAATTATCGATCATTCCCATCTATGAGAGTTTTTCCGAAGTCCAAAAAATGCTTGCACCCCGTCAAGCAATGGTCGACATACAGGAGAAACTTCATGATGAAGAGTTATTATTGGAAAATGATGACCTATGAAAACAGTATGCATAGATACAGGTGTATTAAGCCTTCTATTTTCTTCTAATCCTACAAAACCTGTACAAGAGTTATTGAAATGGATCCAAGCTGGAGATATTCATGCAATGATACCAAAACCTGTTTTGATTGAGGCTTTCTTGAATATATGTCGATTACAGGGTAAAGAAATTGCAAAAATTGCGATATTGAATTTCATCGCAAAATATCCCATTGAAATGGTGGAATTTGATAATGACTTGCTTATTTTGGCAGGACAGCTAAAATGTCAGCATAGGCTATCTCTTTCGTATATTGATTGTATGGGGATTGCCTTAGCACTCTCACGTAAAGCTGCATTTCATACAACTGAGAAACGATTGAAAATAATCCCACACAACGTGCTTTCAAAATTGAAAGTTGTCAAATATACTTTTTAAGATACAAACTCGAGCTGGGTCTATTATCTACTTCATATTCCCTTTGTGATGTACAAAGAAGAATTGAAATTTGAATTCAAAATCCGACTAAATTGTTTGTAACCTCCTTCACGCAGGAGGGGGTTCTTTTCAGATACATGTGACAATTTTGGAAAATTCATAACGAATTTTGTGAAGAACTTTTTGCTAATAGTTGATTGTAACATCTTTTATAAAGGTGAATTATGATAATAGGATTGACGCGTTCCCTTTTTTCCGCCTTTTTTCCATGATTAATTTCAAACCAAATTTCGATGTATCTCAATTTATTTGCGCATTTAATTTTAAAATTGCGCTCTTTTATCGGTAAACCTTAATAGAATGCCGCATTTCCCGAGATATTCAAGTACCATTGGACGAGACCAGTATGGACCTTAAAAAAGTAACCAATATGAATCGCGATGCTTGGAACGAGGCAATGGATTACCATCGAAAAGCTAAGAAACAAGATTATTTGACTGAATTTCTCAAACCAAATTTTATCCAACTTAATCCAATTGAGCGGGAAACCTTTCTCTCGCTAAATTTGAAGGGGAAACGCGTTGCCCATGTTTGTTGTAACAACGGGATTGAACTCATCTCATTAACCCGTCTCGGAGCAACCCAATGTGTAGGCTTCGATATTACCGATGCGGCCATTCATGATGCGCGCGAATACAATACAGTAGCTGGAACCGATTGCACCTTCATCCAAACCGATATTTATGACCTTGAGCCCCTCTCCTCGGAATGGCATCAACAATTTGATTTTGTTTATATTTCTGTTGGAGCACTCTGTTGGCTACCCGACTTGAAAAAATTCTTTCGTATTTGTGCAGCGCTCCTAAAGGAAGAGGGTCGCCTTGTAATGTTGGAAGGGCATCCCTATGTCAACATATTCGGTTTTCCGGGAGAAGAAGGGTTCGATCCGGAGTATCCTCTCAATCCTGTTTATTCCTACTTTCGGAAAGAGGAATTTGTGTATACCGACGGGATTGATTATGTGGGGGGCGTAGAGTATGAATCGAAGCCCCATGTGAATTTTTCGCACACCATTAGTGAGATTCTCAACGGCATGATTGCAAGCCATCTAAATCTGGTTCAGATACAAGAGTATCCCTATGATATTACGAGTATTTATCCCGAATTTGAGGAGGGACATAAAGTTCCTTTGAGTGTGTTAATTGTGGGACAAAAAGTAACACTACCAAACTTTATCTAATATTCCATCCAGTTTTGATATTCTAAAAGATTAATTCGTTGGAAATGGTCAACATTGTTTGTCAAAATGTTCCCGTCGTTTGCTATTATCACTCTGTTGAGTTTTCCTTACACAATTATATCTCGAAAGTAATTTCTCTTCGTGAACTTGGACGTAGCCGATCGGCATACAGCTTTTTTTCAATATCATCCCATTCTTCTGAATTTTCTCCAAAAGCTCCGGCTAAATCCATAATTTTATGGGGTTTTACTCGCTTTTCTTCTTCAGAAATCATATGTTTGATTAAATCTGGGAATTTTTCATCTTTCTTCTTCTTTTGACCCATATTATTATAATCGAAATCAAAAATATAAAACATTAATGCTTTGCAAAATAGTATCAAGAAAAAGTTTTCTCGATATTTCTTGCATTCCAATTAATTATTGAAAGAAAAATGTGCGAAACTTCTAGCTTGTAGAAGCAGAATGTTTTTTATTGAGATCCATCCACATTATAACATAATAACATACAAATCGATTGGGGCCAAATTTGCTTCAATCGGCTAGAAATTGTGTGAATACAATGAATTGGACACTGATTTTAATTGGAACTGTTGCTTCCCTCGGGGCCGGATTAGCCACTGGATTGGGTGCACTCCCCGTATTCTCAAAACGAAAAATTTCTGAAAAAACGCTTGATTTACTGTTAGGATTCGCAGCCGGGGTCATGTTAGCTGCATCGGCGTTCAGTCTGTTGGTACCTGCCTTAAATCTTTCCCCGGAAGAAGGCGGGGCACCTTATTTTACATCCGAAGCTCTCCAAAATCTCTGGACGGTGTCGATAGTAGTGATCGGTGTTCTGGTTGGGGCATTTTTTATAGATTTTGTGGATCGATGGGCGCCCCACGAGCATTTTGTAAAAGGACACGAGGGAAAGATGTCAAAACGATTAGCAGCGACCTGGTTATTTATCATCGCAATCACTATACACAATTTCCCCGAAGGACTAGCTGTCGGAGTCAGTTTTGGTAGTGGGGATACCGAACGTATTGCCGCTGGGCTTGTGGTAGCAATTGCAATCGGGTTACAAAATATTCCCGAAGGAACTGCTGTTGCCATGCCCTTGGTACGAGAAGGTTATTCGAGGAAAAAGGCCTTCTGGATTGCTACCCTTACAGGATTAGTGGAACCCATTGGAGCATTTATTGGAGTGGCGATTGTGGGCGTAGCTAAATTTTTCTTGGGATTCGGAATGGCTTTTGCAGCCGGAGCGATGATCTTCGTAGTATCGGATGAAATTATACCGGAAACCCACACCAAGGAGCACTCCCGTCAAGTTACATTTGGAGTGCTTGTTGGATTTGTCATAATGATGTTCCTCGACAATTTCATTGAACCTGTTTTAAACAGTTTGCTATAGGTCGATACTAAAATAAATTTTCTAAATCGAATGAACTTCTATTCCTTTTTGTTTTATATATTTTCCAATTTCACCACGATGACAATATTTTTCATCTTTTTCAAAACACATCAAAGAGATCCTCTTGGTTTTACCTAAATGCAAAATTTTGTTAATATAGGTTTCCTTACCAGGTAAAATCTCCCTGTATTTCGCAAATAAGTTTTGGTAATCTTCATATGAATTTAGTTCTTGTCGAAATTTTGTTGGAATTCCTAATTCGGGGATATTTTCATAGGAAATTCCCACATTTGCCAAAGATTTCTTTAACCTAACTTTATTGAACATATATTTCATTGATCTTGGATTATTTCTGACATCGATTAAATTGGTTATATTGTATGTTATTAATTCATGCAAAAATTCATCTATATCCTTTCCTTCATAGCCAATCAAGAAAATACCTGGATCAGTTGGTAATAATGGTTTTTTTGGAATATTTTTTCTTTCTGATTTACAAGTAAAAATAGGATAATTCCTATATATTTCATCTATTAATTTACTAACACTATCATATTTATCCAAATAAGTATCAACTAGATTAATATTATCTTGTGAGAGGAATGCTTCCTTCTCTCCAAGTTCAGTTAATTTTGGAATATATTTAGAATCATTAGATTCGATTGACAAAAAATTCTTCTGAACAAAATAATTTAAATCTGAGTATAAAGCATAAGAAAATGGGCCATATTTATATGGATGGAAATGGTAATGAGAGAATTTTGGTGTATTCTCTTTGGTAATTAAAAACATTAACTTAATTAAATGTAATTTTGTCATTTTTTTTTTGTCGGACAAATGGGAAATTAAACCTAATAATAAACGTTGTTTTTTATACAAAGGAATTCGCCAATTTATATCTGAAATATTTATATTTATAAAGATATGGATTCAATTGAATTTTTTCTTTATGTAAATCAAAAAAACCTCGCATTTTAAGTAATCTGTAGAAAATTCTAGTTTTCATTATTTGAAATCGGTATTGATATTAAGTGATAATGGCATCAATAATAATTTCAATTTGATTCAATCATCTGTACTATATCATCCCATGAATATAATGCATCTTTTTATAGGAATTAAGATTCATTGCAATATGG
>JABCSI010000002.1 GCA_018238965.1 Promethearchaeota archaeon | reverse complement strand
ATTGGCCGTCAAATTGCCATGGATATGGCCAAATCGGGAGCTTCTGTCGCCATATTTGATTTAGATGAGACGAATGGTTTAAAAACCGAAGAGGAACTAAAAGCGCTAACTTCGGGGAAAGTGGGCTTTTTCAAAGGATCGGTTGCCGATCAAGCCTTTGTTGATAGTGCAGTAGCCAAAATTTTTGCTGAAATTGGACCGGTTGATTTTCTTGTAAATTGTGCAGGAATACTCAGAGATTTCATGATCCACAAATTCGAAGAAAAGAAATGGGATCTCACCATTGAGGTGAATCTCAAGGGAGTTGCGATGGTTTCACAGGCAGTGGTCGCCCAGTGGGTTGCTATCTCCAAAAAAACTGCAAAGGAGAAAGGAGAGAAATATTTGTCTGTCTTGGAAAATCCTCCCCGTGTGATTGTCAATATGGCTTCTATGGCTGCCGACGGAAACATGGGTCAATTGGCCTATTCCGCCTCGAAAGCGGGAGTAGTGGGGATGACACTCACTATGGCCAAGGAATTAAATAGATATAATATTCGGGCTCATGTCTTGAAACCAACACTTATTGAAACGCCTATCATCGGTGATTTGCTGGAACGCGGTGATGGAAAATTCAAAAAAATGTACGAAAGCAAAATTCCATTTGGTATTGGTAAAACTTCTTACGTGAGCGACCCAGTGTGCTTTTTGTGCAGCGAAGGCGGATATTTCATGAATGGTTGTGTCATCCCCATCAATGGGGGCAAATTGGATGGACTTTAAAGAAATAATGAAATTATAAGAAAAGAAAAGAGATGAAAAAAATGAGCTACAAGGAAGAACTTGGGGTGCAAATCATCGATCCCGAAATAAAAAAGAAGATAACTACCAAGGCCATATTTAAAATATTCAACAAATTCATTTATCCATTGATTTCAGAGGAGGAACGCGAATTTTTACTGGAATTGGAAGATTTCATGTTGAAGGAAGTCGAACCCCTAGTTGATTTTTCCAAGGATGTCTATGGGCTCTTTCCCATATTAGGAAAGGGAAACTATATGCAACGTCTAAATCCATATGGTGAAGGAAAGCACTTTGGCATGAGATTTGAACTCTTGCTCGCAATGGTTACCTCCATTGTCGATCCTGAATTGGATTTAGCTCGAGTAGTATCTGGACTCATCTTTACAAATCCTCTCTTCCAACATGGAAAAGATAACCCAAAAATCCAACAAATCCTCAAGGATGTCCTTTCGGGTGAGAAAGTTGGCAGTATCTGCATTACCGAGCCGACCCAAGGATCCGATGCCGTAAATATGAAAACTCTGGCGGTAGAGCATCCCGATTATATCACCGTTACTGGCGAGAAAGTTTTTACCACCAATGGACCCAAAGCCGATTATTTCATAGTCTATGCGGTGGCTGATGTTGACCAACCTCGCAAAACAATGTATCAACTTGTTGCAGAACGGACATTTGGAGGATTAGAAACGCCTCGACTTGGAATCCCTGCAGTACCACGGGTTCACATTGGACAAACACTGTTCAATGGTGTGAATATCCCCCGAGAAAATATTGTAGCAGAACAGGGAAAAGGATATGAACATCTTTTCTCAGGATTGGTTGCCGAACGCGGAACTATTGTTGGTTCCAGTTTAGGAGTGAGTTGGTTGTCGATGATCACAGCCTTCATGTATCAGAATTATCGTGTTCAATTTGGGAAGCCCATATTTTCATACGAAGCGGTGTCCTTCCCGATGAGCGAGCTCTTTTCCGAGTTATTGGCTGCCACAAGCATTGGATTACACATGGGAACGGAATATCGCAAATTTGTAGAACATCCTGAACCTAAATTCACCCGCTATAATGCCACCCTCAGCTCCGGGATAAAAACCGTAACCTCTCAGCTCTCCCATAAAATTGCCTATGAAGCCCAACATTTATGCGGAGGAATTGCCTACACCGATAATTTAAAGATGGATCGGGCACTCAATGTCAGTCGAATCCAGGAAGTAATCGGTGGATCCCGCAATATTCAACGCTTTTTGGTCAGTCGAGTTTTGAAGGATCTTATGAATGATCTTGATTAATCTGGACTGATTTCGAGCAAATATAACGATCTTAACTAACAAAATTAATTTTTTTCCTTCTTTACATTTTATTTTATTTTACAAAACAGCCATACCAAACCACAGCAACAAAGGCATCAACATCAAACCAACTATGGTAAGCACAACCACACTCACGGCACTCAGTTGTTCATCAAATTCAAAATACATGGTGTAAATTACATTGTTCTGAGCGGGAGGTGCACACACTGTGAGAAGAAGAATCGTGCGTATGGCTGTTTGATCCGATGGAAACCGTAAGAAAAATCCAAAAGCAAGGAAAACTAAAAATCCCAATCCAAAGCGGATCACCGAAATTTCTCGCATTAATTTCCAATAAGATTTAAGTGCTTCTTTGGATAAACCTACCAGGCTCATGCCTATGAGCACTGCACTCGTAGCGGAGGTTACGAAACTAATGGGAGATTTTATTGATTCTAGGAATACACTGGTTTGAATGAGTGGAATCAAACGACACCCAAGCCCAAGTATAATCCCCAAAAAGGGAGGAAATAGTAAAATCTTGCGAATAATTGCCCACAATGAAGATTCTTCTATCTTAGCACCCAAATGGTGAACTTGAAACTGTAAGACGGATGCTTTTAGAGTAAGACTGGAACTGGCATAGATCACAGGAATAATCAGAAGTTCATTGGGAAAAATAAAAAGGATGAGCGGAACCATAAAATATAGGGAGTTTGGAAAGGAACCGTGAAGTATCTGGGCGCCGATTTGCGAATTGGGATTCTTCTTGTGTTTAAAATATCGTAATCCTATATAAAATTGAATATAATGGGCAAAAATCGCCATACCCAAAATTTGCAATATGGAGGATAAATTAAGACCAAAAGCCGAAACGAGAATAGTTATGAAGATTTGGATAGGTGTAATGAAGTTAATGAGAACATTGACTGCGGTCTTCTGAAATTTTTCCCGATATCGCCCGAGAACAATGCCCAAAATCGCACCCAGAGCGATATACCCATATACTAAGGATAAATTCAAAAAGAGAGCCCAATCCATTATATGTGATTCAATGATTGGCGGGTATTTAATTTTGTGAATCAATTACCGAGTTGGATAATGTAGGGTCATGCGGGGTCGTGTGAGGCTAGTCGTATGCTTTCCGCATAGGTTCATCGCACATTGTTGGTTCCAGCATTTCTTTCCATTCTGGGTCTTTCCAAGTTTGCAATTCGGAATGGGTTAGAAAGTACTTCTGAGGAATAGGATGTGTTCCAATTACGACCTTCAATTGATATTTTGATTCAATAAAGGCTTTGAAATGGGTAGTGTAGGGACAAGGAGGGTACCCAACCACTAATCCGGTGGCAAGGTGTATGACTTGGGCACCGTTATTCTTCATTTCTTCAGGAGCATATTCAATATTGCCTCCAGGACAGCCTCCACAAGTAGTGAACCCAACCAATTCAACTTCTTGATTGAGATACTCTCGAAAGGCACCTTCCCTCTCTCTAAGAGATCGAAAACATTTTCCCCCTGCACAAGTGGAATAGCGATCGCAAATGATGATCCCGATTTTCAGTGATTCAGACATGAGTAGGTGGTATATATTTTATATTATATTTATCCTTTCTTTTCTTCTTCAATTTCTATTTTCTGAATTCGATTGATACTCCAAATCTGTTATTTGGGGAGAAACCTTTATTATTCAAAAGGTAGGGGGTATTATTGATGAACATGAAAACGGACACTGACAATTCTAAATTTTCCCGTATTTTGGCCTACGGATTTGCTCAATTTTCGGATATACTTTCTTATCAAACCTTCTCAATTTACATATTCACGTTCTATTTTGCCATTGTAGGCTTGGAAGTAAATCATATCACAGTCGGATTTATTATTTGGAGCCTTTGGAATAGTATCAACGACCCTTTGCTTGGATATGTTTCAGATCGAACCCATACACGTTTCGGGAGACGTCGGCCCTATGTGTTGATTTCCATTATTCCCTTAGCGATTATGATGATAATATTATTTACTCCACCTATTAATGGCACCTATTCACTCAAATTGACTTATTTCATTGTAATTATTTGTATTTTCGAATTTTTCTACACAATGTATAATCTAAACCAGACATGTATGTTCCCTGAAGTATTTATGGAGCCAGAATTACGAATTAAGGCTATGAATATCAAACAAATAATTGGGATAATAGCCTTGCTTATGGCTTTTCTTCTTCCGACATTTATTATTAGTGATCTAACTGATCCTGATTCATTTCCACTGTATCGATGGGTTGGAGCGCTAATCGGAATTTTAGTTATCATCGGTGCTGTAATATTTTTAATCTGGGGACCCCGTGAGCGAAAGGAGTTCAGTAATGATTATAAAGACACTCCATCCTTCTTTGCATCTTTGAAGATCGCAATGAAGAATAAATCGTTCATGTGGTTCATAGTAACCGAAGTATCAAACTGGTATGTGTATGGAATTTTGCCAGCAATTGTTCCTCTTTATGGACAATATGTCCTCAATATTGAAGATTCGTTTTATTGGGGACTTCTTCTTGGAGAAGCTTTCATTTTCGGTGCCATATTCATAAATGTGTGGAAATTGGTGGTAAAGAAAATAGGAGCCAGGAAAACCTGGATGATTTCCCAATTCTGCTGGATACTGTCTCTAGTGCCAATGTTGTTTATTACCAATTTAATTCAAGGAATGATTTTCTTCCCCTTTATTGGAATAGGATTGTCCGGATCCATGCTCAATGTTGATTTAGTTCTGGGAGATGTGGTTGATGAAGATGAATATAAAACGGGAACACGATCCGAGGGAGGATATTGGGGAGTAACTGCTTTTTTTATGCGTCTTTCCACAATTCTTGTTTTCCTTTCAATTAGTAGTGTATTTTCTACTGTTGGATGGAAGGTGTTTGAGCCAGAGAATGTCACATCAAGCGTAGTCAATGGATTACGTCTTCTAATGTCCGTATTTCCGATTGTATTTCTGGTTATTGGGATAATTGGAATGAAATATTATCCGCTGGATGGAGAATATTTGAAAACTGTAAGAATAGAAATTGAAAAAATCCATAATAATAAAAAATCCAATTTGTAACAGATATACAGGGAGTTTCCTTTTTTATATGTGTTATTCCATTGAATGGAACTCACTGTATTTTTATTCTCTGCTTTTATTTATTAGTTCAATGGCTTTATTTGCCGCAAAATCTATTAATTCATGACATACTTTGGAGGAATCCGATCCACCAAATTGTTGAAATTCCTTCAAACTGTTAAATTCCGTATTAGATATATCCTTACATTCCAAACTATGCGTTTTTTCTAAGAAGCTATCCATTAATTTACCCCCAACACTGAAAAAATCATCGAAAGACTTCTGCTTACTCAATTTCCCTGGACTTAGAATAAAATCTTTCCAATTTGATAAAACCCCAGATTTTCTGATATTTTTCGCTAAATGTAAACTAATTGCCATAATAGCCCCAGCCATAGCTCCACAAGCACCACCTTGTAATCCTACACCCCCATCAAGTGCGATTGAGATTCTTTCCACAGTAGAATTGCCGATTTCTGTCTCTTCTCTAATTTTTTCTAAAACTTGCTTAGCACAATGAAAATTATTGGGAAAATCAGAATCTTGATTCATCTCTATTTCAAATTCAAGATCTTTAATAGAATGAATATATTTTCCAGTTCCCCCTGTATGTGATAACCCTTTATATATTGTATGGGGGAGAAAACAACTCAACACACCTCTGAGTTTCCATAAATTCAACTTTGATCTTTCTCGACAGAGAGTCGTTCCATATTTCCCATCAAACCAAGTATAGTAATCCTTAATCAAAGAATGTAGTTTAATTTCATCAGCTGTTTTCCATTCGGGTATTTCCTTATCCATTAACATCGCCAAAGTTAGGGCTCCACTAAAAACGACACCACAAGTTGAACCTTTTAAGAACATTCCTCCTGTTAATCCCATAGCTGCTTTTAAAACATCATCATCTTTGTTATCAAAAACATCTTGAAAGGGCTTGATCTGCGTTAAAGAACAGGAACATGTCGAAAAATAAGTCCATTGGGCCTTTCGGGCTATTTTTTTTGCTTCTTTTCTTTTTTCCATCCCTAAACACCTAAATTTTTAATAATTTCTAATAAATTGGATCACTTTAATGTCTTTGTTTCATCACATCTAAATGTTATACTCCAATCATGTTGTTCATAACTACAAAGTGAAAAATCAGATTAGGTTAAGAACTGGTTCTATTTTCATAATCAGAAATAAGAAGAGGGGAAATCCATAAAAAACTGAACAAAAGAATCAGATTTCATGTAATCTTTATTTTTCTTCATACATCATCAAGCTCACCCATCAAAAATAGTTGAAGTATGAATACAAAAAAGGAAATGATAAAAATGAAAAAAAATTTTGAAGATCTGGCTCCTATTCTTCATCAACAAATGAAAATTTCGAAGAATTATTGTTAGATCCTATTGATGAATCGCTAGGAAGCGGATTTGCTTTTTTCAATAATTCAGGTTTGCGCGTAAGAACGTAGGCCAGACCAGCCAATCCCATGGAAACTCCAACAATTATTGCGATGGTCAAATAAGGAGGAAGTGTAGAGAAGATTTTGAAAGGATCAAATGTATATCTTGCGATATTTCCGTAGATATCCATTATTTCAATAACAATTTCCACCTCAGAATCTGTATTTGTAAGCGATTCCAAGATGATTTCAAGATTTACTCCATTTTCCCCATTTCCCATAATGAAATCTTTTTGAACTCGCCATTGATTCAATTGCTTGTAATAGATGCGATATTTGTAGAGCGGATTTTCGTCCTCTGCTGACAATGATATTTGAATTTTCGGAGAATCATCGGTTATATCTTTGAGTTTTGGTACTGAGATCACCGGCCTATCCAGGTCACGATACATTATTGCATCGGTAGAATATTGCAAGGGAATATTTTCCAACGAACTAATTCCATATTCTAAGGAAAACTTATCATACATCCCCCACAGTTCACATCTACCCACGAATGAATTTTTGATTTCCAAAATCTGCAATTTATAGGAGATCGAAATACTATTGACAGGTAAATCGGGGAAATAAATATGGAGACGAGATCCACTTATATCCGCTTCAAAATCGCCACCATCTTCCGATGTAATCGATAGAGAATTCGGAAAATATTCTGTTCCTGCGGGAATAAGATCATCCAAGGCATAAAATTGTCTTCCGGTAGCTAAATTCGTAATATCGATCGAGACCGTTATCACATCACCTGCAAATAACTGGGAGGTCTTCGAATATGTCTTTTGCAAGGAAATACCTTCTTTGGTAACAATTAAACCAGAACCTCCAGCCTCCAACCCAGACGATGCAAGGGGAGAGGTCAAACCAATAAAATCAGCTGTATTTGCTCCGCCAGGTGTGTTTCCAACATTTACTTGGATAGGCCCAATTTCTTTTTGAAAATGTTGATATGTGGTTGTGTTTTCTGTAGGATGGTGATAAACCACATCTCCGGAAATTTTAAGATTTCCTAACGAATATGAGCCTTGAGTTCCCGGGGCAATGACTTCTAAGTCGAACTGTGCAGAATCGCCTGTCACAGCTTGATTTTGGATAATTGTGGGAGAGCCATCTGCCGATAACACGAACTCTGAATTAAGTTCATCAATCTCAATATAGATGTTTTCCAATGAATACCATGCATCTACATCCGAAAAATTCACAGATACATTGAATGCGGTATCGACGGATACAGGAATAACATCGCTAACATCAATAGTTGGCTCAATGCGAATTATTTGTGTGGATTCAAAGATGTATACAAACTGTCCTTCACCGGTAGAATTCAATGAAATAGAATTCGCACCAATTTCTAAACCCGCATCGAGTCGAAGTTGAATTTCGGGAGGAATTCCCTCGGTCGAATAATCTAAGGTGGCATATGGCACCTCTTCTCCATTAAGCAAGACCTCAATTGTTCCATTAAATTCAATAGTTTCGTTAACCACGGTAGCCGTTTTTAGGTCTATGAGTGCCCGGATTGCGGCAGACGTGTCCGCAGTGGACCACCAACCGTAGTTATCTTTTCGATTGAGCAAAAATTGAGTCGCTTTCTGGAGAATTGGGTAATGTGTAATGTAGTCATCGGCGACCAAAGCCATGATTACGTTGGCAGTAATTTCAACAGTTCCTCCGAAATAACCCCAGTACCAATTCTCATCTGATTCAAAGGTCCAGAAGTTTTCGTCCACCCCTACTTGTTTATTTTCCAACAAGTAGGTGATTAACTCTGCTTCAAGAGCTACATCTTCATAAATTGTATCATGGATAGCTAAGAACATTAAAGCGGCACCATAGGATCCCCGATAGGCGACATCTTGCCAATCGGTTTTAAGATATGACACAGCCAAGGCAATTTTAGAACTAATTTCAACGTCCGCAATGTCTTGGTTCATCAGTAATTGGACGATATATGCCGTCGCTTCGAAAGATGTGTCTCCGTAATAGGAAGCCAGACTCCAAGAACCATCTAGCTCCTGTTGATTTAATAGCCGTGTTAATCCATTCGAAAAGTGATATTCATTGATATAAAACCCTGCATTATCAATTTCTACCAGTGCCGAAAGGACAATTGATGTCATGTACAATCGAGACTCATCCTCCTCCCACCAACCCCACCCTCCATCAGTGTGTTGCATGGCATAGATTCGACTTAGACCTTGGGCAACGATTTGTTGAATTTGGAATTCCAAATCAGGTGTTAATTGGTCCGTCACCTGTAAATATTGATATATCAGCACACTGGGTAAAAGCTTCGAGATTGTTTGCTCAATGCATCCATAGGGGTATCCAATCAAGGATTGCCAGCTATCCAATGAAATATCCATTAGATCACTGTATATTGCTAACCTTTCTTGATGATAAATGGCATCCTCATCGATATAATAATCCAAAGTAAAGGGATCGCCGGCATTCACAAAACCAATTTCCCGATTAGATATTTCTAGCCCATTGGGATGTATATAGGTAGTGATCAGTTTAGCATCCGAAAATGGTCCAGAGGTTGTATTTGCAGCCGCTAATATAGTCACGTTTTGGTTGAAGGGATCACGGCAGTATACCGAAAACTCTACTTCAGAAACATGGTTATCGGGTACGAAAACTTCTTGGACTTCATTGTTGAGCACGACCATCCCCGGAGCATCTATAGCTACATAGGCAATCACATCTGTTCCTAAATAATTATAAATATAGGCTTTCAACGAAATTATGTCATCTTGAACCACAGGCCCGTTGATTTCATATTCTACAAAGAACGGAAGAAAACTCTTAATTGGAATTGTTTGAATATCACCCCATAAAACACTGCTGGGACCTTCTTGACTTAATCCAGTGCCCACAACCCGGATAGTCCATTCTCCAATATTATCGGGGAGTTTGAACGTAAAATTCGTAGCTCCGGTGATCCACATCTTGGGAACCCAATTGGCTGATTCGCTGATATTTTTTCGGATTTCGGTTTCAAAAGCGAAAGCTAAGCCAGCGAAATCCATACTTCCTCCATCGAGGGAATTAGATTGATCACCTCCTGGGGCGTCACCGTCCAATTCAGTATCTCCGTCATATGCAACATCTTCTGCCCACCTATTTCCGTAATCAAAGTAGGGCCAATACCAAAATCCATTAGGAGAACCATATCCTATCCACCAATAATTGGATCCATCATAGCCCACACCCCAAGAGCTTGATGATTGCAAGTAAGCAGCATAATTATAGGAACTAAAGTAGGCTAACTCGGAATCGTCTTCAGGTTCCACATCCAAAACAGCACTATCGATAAAGGATAAAGCGACCAACGTAGGACTGTCCGAAGTGGGAGTAATGGTTAACGTGATTGTATCCCCGGGCTCATACATTTCTTTATCTGTACTTAATGTGAACCCGCTTTCAACCTCAACTTGAAATACAAGGTAGTTTTCAATTATTTTTCCGGAATCGGAGATTGTATACACAAACACGGTAAAATCTGGAGCCAACAAATCATCAACTTCGATAGTATATGAAAAAGCACCATCAATTAGCTCCAAAGGTGTAGAATATAGTAATCCTCTTTTATATATTTCGAGATAATGATAGTTGTTACTAGGAACGTTAGATATACCGCTGATCTCAACCGAATCACCCGATTGAACCAAATACCGGCGCCCTTGGGTATCGGTAGTTGATATATTTGTGTCGATATCAATTTCATAACTCTCACCAACCTCAAATCTAACATAGGCCGAATGATAGGTATAACCTCCATAATAGGAATTGCTCTCGGAAGTGACATAGGAATACAAATAGTAGGTACCCTCTTTCGCATAATCTGAGAGAGCAAAGGAAATATGTTCTTCGCCGTCATATAGCATAGTTGATTTTCCAACTAACTGATAGGACGAATCATAAATATAGAGTTTCCCCTGCCCTTCAACCATGGCACCTGCTACAATATCCTCATAAGTGGCGATAATTTCAACTGTATCACCACGTTGATAGGTAGTTTTGTCCAATTCTACCGAAAGACTATATTTTTTATATCGGAAATAGGATTGAGAAGTCGCTGATCGTCCATCCTCCAGTTCCATCGTGATTTCGATCTGAAAATAATCATATGCTGCAGTGGTTGCCGAATCCAGCTGAAATTGAAGCGAACCTGAACCAAAATCATTTGTTACACCTGTGTGGGATGTGATATACTGTTTAGTTCGTAAAATCGATTCATCTAGAAGAAAAGAATGAATTCCATATACGTTAATATTCACAGTCACATTAGAGAGAGGATTATATTCGTAATTCCAATAATAACCCCCGGTTCCCATTAAGAATTGATAGGCATAAAAGTAGTAATCAATCATGTCACCTGGTTCGGGAGCCCATGGTCGAACATATCCCCAAAGATAAGTTTCCTCGATGCGGGTAAATCTCTGAGATATTTCAGCAGTTCGCCCGTATTCATCGGTGACCACCGCATGGGCGGTAAAGGAATAATAAAGATCTGAAAGATCGTCCAAATTAACATTAAAATGGTACCGTCCTTCACTATCGGTGATTCCCGTTTCACTATATACAATTTCATCCCAGTACGTGAGAATTTCAATATCAACGGTGGCACCAATTACATTTTGCCCGAAATAATATTCAGCCACGATATCACCTGTGAAGAAGGTATCAGGACCAATTATTTGATCATGATTATCAGGAAAGAACATTTTTCCAAATGTGTCAATCTCTACTCTGAAAACTGGCTTTTCATAATACTGCACTTTAACAGGGTAAGAATAGGAATTTTCTCCGTACCTAAATTGAATACTATAGGTTCCAATATCAGTATCCAACGCAATTGGAAAGTCAAATGTCAAGATTCCACTATTATCCGTCAATATTTCCACCCAATAAACAGCAAACTCATCGGGATTATTAACCACCACCTGAATGGGGGTATTAATTAAGGGAGATTTTGTTTCATTCATGAAGGAGTATTCCAACACCATCGCCCGGATATGAATTGTTTCTCCCAGACTATAAATTGTTTTATCGGTGGTGACCACATATTGGATATTTTGGCTAGCAGTTGCTTGCTCTCCTCCCCAGAGGCTGTAGTAATAGTAATCCCAAGACTGATAAAGGTTCATTGAAAATTCGGCTTCGGATCCAAAAATCTGTACTTCCAGTTTAAGGTAGTATTTGTCTTCCAATTCCTCAGGGATATAAAATTCAAGGAAGGAATATCCATTTGCATCAACTGATCCGTCGCCTGTGATAGATGTATTCCACTCGCCATTATTCCAATCATAGTAGGAAATGGAATAAGTAAACTCAGCAAGTGACAGAGGTGAAAAGTCAGGTAAATCGACCAAGTGAATACCTGCTCGGAAATTCTGGCCAGCTCGATAATAACGGGGCGATTTTACGAAAATACCCTCGTTTCCAACTGTAAACTCTTTGTAAACCTCCATATTGTTGTCTGTGGCAAATATAGTATACATTCCTTCGGCATAGGTATCTGTGAGGCTCAGAACAGCGTGCCCGTCACTCATTGTATACACAACGACTTCTTCCATTAATGTATATTCAGCTTCATCATAACTGTAATAATATCCATAATAATCATACCAATCACGCCAATAACCCGCGTATACTTTCACATAAATCGCATGATTGGCCACCGCTGTGAAATTATTTGACACATGAAATTCAATATTGATATCCTCTTCGACCGTATAGGCGTATTTTTCTAAATTTATAGTCAAGGCGAAGTCAGTATCCCACCAATATGCAGATTGCGGTTCAGTAGATGTAATTTCTTGCTCAGAATCAGCATCCATCTCAGTAAAAAGCGACGTTTGCTCGGTTACCGGGAAGGAATAGGGTGAATAATGAGAAGAAATTGACTCATGTGTTGTCTCCTCGATTTCAGATGGATCTTGATCAACATAGGGATCGACATTGGAAAATGCCCCCGTCCCAGCAGCCCCAAGAGCGATGGCTTGCAAAATTATGCACCCCACCAGCAGGACGGCAATTAACTTCCGATTTTTTTTCATTCGAATTTTTCCCCAAAAAGTAGTGATTAATTATGATATGAGAGCGTGCTCATTTTATACTACAGAATAGAACGCGATCGGTTTTAGAGAAAAATATGTAGATCACACCAAAAATTTGAAAGTTAAGATAGGAGAAATTCAGATCTTTGATCAGAATACAGAAATTGGGTATCCTAACATTGTGAAAATAAATGAATCAACTAGAAATTTACACTGAATACATCCTAAATAGGACGATTTTTGAAATGGGTAACTACATCATACCATAAATAAGCCAAAAAAAATCCAAAGGAAAATATAACGATTGAAGAATCCCGATTCCAAGATCTATAGATAAAGATTAAATACCCAACAAAAAATAGAGATGAAAAGATTGCAATAAACAGTGACCGGGGAAATAATAACTTTCCAAATAAAATCCAAGTTGATAACATAGGAATGTCCGCTTTCCGAATCAGTTGGTATACGCCGTTATTATTATCAACCAAATTAAGATCGTACAATTTTTCCAGATGATAACGGGCGACGCTGGGGCTTGATAATTCCAAATTTCGTTGTAATGCGCGAACTCCAATCTCTTTCTTATTTAGCAATACGAAATAAACCATCAAGGTCGTTCCGTTGAGCTTTTTTAATATTTCGTTCTTATCTAGAGCAGATTTGTCATCCTCACTTGATTTCTTGACAAATCGTATTGATCGAATTGATTTAATCATTCGTTTTAGCGGTGCGCTTTTTTCTTCCCTCACACAAATCAAAATAGTATACGAATTTGCTCGTTATAAAACTATCGGTAAACTTATAAAAATGTTCGAAAACTATACCTCATTACCCCAGAATTGTCTCAATTATCCACCCAATACCCCTTTAAAGCTTTCCATGATTTAAATTGGATAAAATGAAGAACTAAATTCTGGATTCCATTAACTGTGATTGATATAAATCGAAGAATTTAAGGAAAAAACATCTCTAAATTTATGAATTGTATTGTAAAATTATTTTACGTATTTGTTCGAGTAAGGTGGAATTTAGGAGGGGGGATTGGGAAGAATCCTGGGTAGGTGCCATGATTAAATTAGTGTGAAGGAATATATGATTTTTCCAGAGGCCATTTCTTGACAAAAGTTTTATGAATATTGACCATAATATCGGGTATTATTCCCTATTATTAAGATAAGGTTTTTAACCTAACGAGAACTTTAAGTTTTTAATTTGCAGTGAATGAATTTTCAGTTTGTAAATAAGAAGGAAACCCCTATGAATCCGATGCAATCGATAAATAATCATTTTAAACTTTTATCATTACGTGGGTTTTCTCTTCTTGGTTTATTACATTTGCAAATGTTAGCTCTTCTTCTTTTATTATAGTAGCCTCTTAGATTCTTAGGCACAAATTTGCCATTCTCGAATTTAAGAGGCTTCTGTTGATACTTTAGAGTACAAAAGGAGTTTAAAGAAAAAAATGAACACAAATAATACTATATCGATTTCCCAAATGATGGAAAAGTTGCAGAATCAGATGAATTTGCCTCCCAAAGCCTATTTTTTCGATACAACCCTGCGTGATGGTGAACAAACCCATGGAATTGTGTTTAATATCAAGGAGAAACTCGAAATCGCGCGGAGTTTGGATAATCTTGGAATTGATGTGATAGAAGCGGGATTTCCAGTGGTCTCCGAAGGAGATTTTCAGTCTTGTAAAGAAATCGGAAAATTAGGTTTGAAAGCTGAAATTGCAGGATTGGCACGCTTAAATCAACAAGATATAGATCGAGTTGTCGAAGCCGATGTGGATACAATTCATTTATTTATTGCCACATCCGACATCCATCTCAAAAATAAGTTGAAAATGACCCAGGATCAAGTCCTTTCAAAAATTGAACAATATGTCTCCAAAGCAAAAGAGCATTTCACCAATGTTATTTTCTCCGCAGAAGATGCAACTCGAACCAGCTTAGACTATCTACTGAAATGTAATGCGCTCGCTGTTAAATCAGGGGCGACTCGTATAAATATCCCTGATACTGTTGGAACTATTACGCCAATGGCTTATGGGTATATTATCAAAGAACATTATGAAAAATTACCTAAAAATATCCGAATATCGGCCCATTGCCATAATGATTTTGGATTGGGGGTGGCAAATACCATTGCTGCCTTTGAAAATGGGGCTTCTGAAGCACAAACAACCATTTTGGGACTGGGGGAACGTGCTGGAAACGCGGCGTTTGCAGAAACAGCCATGTCCCTCTATGCACTCTATGGGATTAAATCCAATATCCAATATAGCAAGATTTACCCTACGGCAAAATTAGTGGAACGCTACTGTGGCGGAAAAGTGTCAATTGGAAGGCTAACTCCGCTGATCGGGAAGAATGCCTTCGCGCATGAATCAGGCATTCATGCCCACGCGATGATTCAGAATGCTCGGACCTACGAACCAATTTCACCATCACTCTTGGGAATCCCTCGATCAGATTCAAAATCTGCAATTATCGCCCAATCAATTAAATTGGGAAAACATACGGGAAACCATGCATTAAAGGCCAAAATCAGCGAAGTAGGGATTAATCCAACGGACGAACAATTTTCCGCAATCCGTTCCAATATCAAAAGAATAGGTGACCGGGGTCGTGATATCGGAGAAGAAGATTTTCTAGCTATTGTGAAAGATGTGATGGGTGAAATCCCTGAGCAGGAAAAGTATGTCATTTTAGAAGAATTAACTGTATTGACCGGTTCTGTGACGCCAACAGCCACAGTGCGATTGAAAATTCGAAATAATGGTGATGTAGATTTTACTGAAAAAATAGCATCCTCAATTGGAAATGGCCCCATCGATGCCAGTATCAATGCTATAGTCAAGTGTTTCTCCAAAATGTCCAAAATCTTGTTGCTCTCCTTCGATATTGAGGCAATAACTGGAGGGACCGATGCATTGGGTCATGTATCCATTGAAGTGATGGACCGAGATACAAATCATATCGTCACCTCAGATGCTACTCACGAAGATGTTGTCATGAGTTCCGTATTGGCGATGATCAAAGCCTTGAATAAAATCGTGCAACAAAAAATCTTTCAATAATAGAATCATACATTAAAAATTTACATAGGTGAAAAGAATGGGGAAAACTATTGCACAAAAGATATTCAACGCTCATATTGTAGATGATCGCTTTGGAGAGACAGTGATTATCAGTCTCGATCGTGTTTTTGCACATGAAATTACAACTCCCCCCGCGATTAAGGATCTAGAGCAGCGAGGTTTGGATTCCGTGTTCGATCCTACCAAAATCAAGGCCGTGATTGATCACGTGACTCCTTCCAAGGATACTTTATCGGCGATCCAAGCGCAAGTGTTACGGAATTGGGCACGTCGGCATCAAATCGAGGACTTCTTTGACATCGGGAGAAATGGGGTCTGCCATGCCCTGTTTCCTGAAAAAGGATTTGTTCGCCCGGGTTTTACAATAATTATGGGAGATAGTCATACTTGTACCCATGGTGCTTTTGGGGCTTTTGCCTGCGGCACCGGCACAACTGCCTTAGAAGTGGGGATTTTGAAGGGAATTGTGGCACTCCAATATCCAAAATCAATGAAAGTGGAATTAACTGGTAAACTACCTCGGGGGGTTTATGCCAAAGACGTCATTTTAACTTTAATTAAGGAATTAACCGTCAATGGAGCAACCGATCAAGTCATTGAGTTTGCAGGGGATGCCGTCCCATCCTTTACTATGGAAGAACGAATGACAATCACAAATATGGTGGTCGAAGCGGGAGCCACATCAGGTATATTCCCTCCAGATATGCAAACAGTGAACTACTTATGGCCATTTATCAAAGAAGAATTTGATAATGATAAAAACTCCGCTTTGCAGGAATATTCTAGATGGATTGCAGATCGGGATGCAGAATATACAAAAGTGATTCAAATTGATATTTCTACCATTCAACCTGTAATCACCATCCAATATCAGCCAGACCAGGTCGTAAATGCATGTGACGCAAAGATAAAAGTAGATCAGGTATACATTGGTTCCTGTACCAATGGGAGACTTTCAGATCTTCGGGAAGCGGCTCGAATTCTTAAAGACAATAAAATTGCTCCCCATGTGCGCGGTATCATTGCCCCTGCCACAACAAAAATATATAGGAAAGCATTGAAAGAGGGCTTGATAGACATATTCATGGATGCGGGATTCGTCGTAACTGCCACTACATGTGGGGCGTGCCTAGGCATGAGTAATGGTGTTCTTGCTCCCGGAGAAGTGGCAATTGCTACTACCAATCGAAATTTCAACGGCAGAATGGGGAAGGGTGGAATGGTGCATTTAGCCAGCCCAGCTACAGCAGCGGCATCTGCAATTGAGGGTTTTATTGTAGATCCTAGAAAATTTTTGGAGATGGAACTATGAAAAGCGAGGAATTTAGCGGCAAGGCATTTCTTTTAGATCGGAATAACATTAACACAGATGAAATCATCCCCGCGAAATACTTGACTCATATTGAGAAATTACCCCTAAAAACCCATTTACTCGAAGATTTAATCTTGGATGGGCTTGATCCAAAGAAAATTTCATGGGATGAATATAATATTCTAATTTCCCGCACTAATTTTGGATGTGGGTCTTCTCGGGAAATGGCTGTATGGGCTTTTGAAGTGAACGGAATTTCCGCTATAATTGCAAGCAGTTTTGCGCGGATTTTTAGAGAAAACGCGGTAAATTCCGGTATATTACCCATCGAACTCGGTTCTGAAAAGATCAATCAAATATTTTTGACATTTACCGACTCACAGGATGTTGAGGTTGCCATAGATCTCACTTCACAGATTCTAACACTTCAGGGTTCGAAGAAAAAATTGGATTTCTCTTTCTTAATTAGCACATTTGATAAAATGGTGGTATCTCATGGAGGTTTGGTTAATTTTGCGGTGGAGAATTACTAAAGAAAGAAAATGCAGAAAATAAAGAGAAGAAAAAAGATAATGTTCGATGTATTGCGGTTTCCCAAAAAAGGAAACGAATTAATTTAAGATTTCGCCCTCTGGGGGTTGTGGGAAGCCCTCTTTGATGAAATTGGCAATGGTCACCAACCGATCTTCGTTTACAGATGGATCGATCTCCTTTACAAAAATAGCACCTTTTGGGCAGTATTCCACGCATTGTGGCTCTCCTTCGGGGGTACTTTCGCACATATCACACATAATAGCCTTCTTGTTTTTTGTATGAACCGTAACTGCTCCATATGGACAGGCACGAACACATGCGCCGCAGCCATCACACTTTTGTTGGTCAACTTCCAGAATACCCGTTTCTGCATTTTTCGTAATCGCACTCAAGGGACACGCAGTTATACACTCGGGCTCAAAGCACGACACACAGCTGATGCACGAGTTAATAATAGGCTCAATCCGCACGCGGTGAATTCGAGAATTCATTGGGTTAAATAGGTCATCATGGACCATACTACAGGTCGATTCGCAGATTTCACATCCAACACATCTTTCAGGATCCACTACAAGGATACGGTGAACCAGAGTCGCTGCATCCACTTTTAAATCTTTTTCAGTATTTGTTACCATGATTTTCACCTACAATTTCCCCACAACAAAATCTAAACCCCGCTCCTTCAGAGTTTTCTCGGTGGGATATCCGCGCTCATCCCAACCACGGGCCAGATAGTATTCGACAATCGCTTTCTTGAAGCCGACTTCATCATTTTTCCATCCCTTCGTTGGACCGTCTAAATTCGGTTCATTGAAGTTGCGCCATGGGAGAGTATCTTCGTCAATCGGTTTGATACCGGCTGCTTTCGCTTCACGAATATTGAAACATTTGGCCAAATCATGGATGCGGTGACCTGCCATTTCCATTTCATCACCTGTCATAGGAATGCCGGTTACCATTTCATAAACTTCCGCAATTTCGGGTAATCCTCTATGATAAATCCCCCGAGTAAACTTGCACACTACAAGGGAATCAATAACAGCCATGAACGCTTCTTGACCTGCCAGGGCTGCACCCCGTTTATCGGCTTGATCATAAGTTTTGCGGTCAAAGGTCTTTTTCATATCATAGCCATAGGAACCACTACGTAAATGACACGCCCCGCGAAGAGAAACCGCAAAACCAATGGAAGCGGTGGTTAGTCCTTTCAATTCGTAACCGGGAATTCCCAAACCCTTAATATCTTGGGAAAATTTCCACGTATCGCCACCGAGTTTTTTCGCAGCATCACGAGACCCGTCAGCGAGTAAATCGCCTGCAGGAGTAGAACGGTAGCACATGTCTTCTACGAGCTGAACCATGGCTTTATAATCACCCCATTGAAGTCCATTTTTGTAGACCGGATTATCACCTAACATCTCTTTGGTAATAAACCCTTTTTCATAGGCTTCGAAGGCAAAACCGAGGGTGGTTCCCCCCGTCATGGTATCAATCCCCAACTTATCGCACAATTCGACAGCTTTAATAATAGCGGGAAAATGATCAATCAAACAGACAGATCCTATCGCATATATGCTTTCAAAATCAATACTGGAAACGACATTGGGCCAATCTGGGTCATCGGGTTTAGTTCCACACAGATGATCACAAGCAATCGGACATTGACTACAGCCAGTTTTCTTTACGACCCATTTTTCATCGATAGTTTCGCCCGAAATTGCATCTGCTTTATCCCAATACCCGGTTTGGAAATTCTTCGTAGGTAAAACGCCGAGGTCGTTGAATTTCATCACATTGATGGGTGTACCTAAATCACGATATTTTAATGTATCCTTCCCATTCGCCAATTGGATTAATTCCTTAGCCTTTATCATGAATTCTTCCGGTTTGGCAACTTTGATGGGTTTTGTTCCGCGGAATGCAAGGGCTTTGACATGTTTGGAACCCATAACTGCCCCCAAACCGGTCCTTCCCACTTGTCGGGCTCGATCGTTGGTGATACATGCCAATTTTGCCAATTTTTCTCCTGCGGGACCGATTCCCATTACAGAAATCCTCTGATCTCCATACATATTGCGAATTTCATCTTCAGTGAACCATATATCCTTACCCCACAAAGTTTCCTTGCAAGGAATAATTTTGATGGCATCATCATCGAAGAAAATGAAGACTGGTTCTGGCGCCTTTCCGGTTAGGATCAACATATCAATCCCGGTGCGGCGCATTTGAGCCCCACATGATCCTGAGCTGATACCAAAACCAATGCGATCCGAGAGAGGTGCTTTTGCTCCTACGCAGTATTTTGATGAAGTGGGAACAATTGTGCCGGGGAAGGGTCCGATTGCCATAATGAATGGATTTCGGGGATCAAAGGGATCGATGCCCGTTGGACATTCATCCCATAAGATTTTAGTAACAAAACCATAGCCCCCGATATAATTTTTACAAAACTCTTGACTGAGCTTCTCTTTTTTAATTTCACCGGTGGTAAGATTGATTCTTACGCAAACTTGAGTATATGCTTCTACCATATCATAATCAACTTGTTGTATTTTATTTTTTTTATAATAATATTTGTAATCTGTAATCTGAGTAAATCCTATTAAAATCGATTATTTACCCCAAAGAAGATTTTTTCTCCGTTGTAGTGGGCGATTAAATTATTTACCACCGATTTCGCTTTTTCCTTTAATTCGGGACCGAAATCTCCCGGTTTCAACTGAGCCGCGGTGACTTGATCGGTTCGAGTTTTATTTTCAATTTCATCGCTCAGGATCCACCCTGGAAGATTTTTTTGAACCCATTCACGCAGATGATCCTTGGGAAGATTTTTGATTTCTTCAGGGACTAAGGGGCGCAGTTGGTCAATCATTTTTTGGATATAATCCATTTTAAACGGATTGCCCCCATCGAGTGCGATAAAAAGCTCTTCCAAATATGGTTCCCGATTAAAAGTATCCAGTGAAGCAACAATTGTTTTTATGGTCATCTCAAGGAATTCATCATTGATTATTTGAGTGTCATTTAAAACAGCAGTGGTGAGATAATAGTTGAGTTGCATGATTTTGCGATTATCCCAAAACTCTTTGCCAAGTGGATCCATATTCTTGATTTTTTCGACGATTATATCGACCATTTCGGTAATTTGTGATTCGGCGGGATTATCAAGGTTAAGTTGAATAATATTATGTAATTGCCCAACCTGGGATTTAATTTCAGGAGAAGATGCTTCGATGGTCTCCATCAGTTTCTGGACCGAAGAATCCGTTATTTCTAGGACTAATTCCGCACCTTTGGGAATAAATCCACATTGAAGCACAAAAGTCTTAAATTCTGGATCTTCGGGAACATCAATCGAAATCTTCTCCAAATCATTTAATCCATAATATTCCAGCAGACGAACGAAAGTATAATCCAAGATATTACGATAAACGTGAGATTTATTTAACCCGGTCGGCCCGAAATGCAATTCATTCCCTTTTTTCTCAATACCAACGAACATTCCGATATGAATTGTATTAGCATACAGATCAATAATCTCAGTTGTCGTTTTACGTGGGCGTTTGGTTATCTTTATTGTTTCTTTATCACCGAAATTTATCTCGATCGGGAAATATTCCTTGGTTTGGTAAAATTTCGCCGATAACGCGTGTGTTTGGACAGTTATTTTTTGACACCTCATACAGTTATAGAGTGTTGTAATTTACCACTCATTGAGCTAACATTTTAGGTAATGCATATTTCTATTAGAATTTTTATTCTACAAGGATGAATTGCTTCCCATTATTTGATAGGCATCCCTAATTGATTATTTATTTCGCGGTGAATCTTATAAAGCATCTGCCACTTTTTTTGGGGAGAAGAATGAAAAAGGGATTCCAGCTGGTATTACCTTCCAATCTCCGAATTACAACTGAATTAGAATATGAAAAGGCAATTGCTTAGCAAACCGTTCAAATAGAGGTAAAAAAATACGGGATTTCATGATTTAAATTTCGCATAGTGTTTTACTTATGTTTCTTTAGGGGGTTGGGACCTAGTTTTTTAAGTATCTCAACGTATTCCTTAACTATTTCGGTCAATTCTGCTCCCTCACTGGCAGAAATATGCCGCAACCACAACCGATTGGGATTCAACCCGTATTGTTCGATGAGATTAACGAGGACAGGCATCCGCCGGACGGTTTTGAAATTCCCATTTACATAGTGGCAATCCCCAATATGACAGGCCCCCACCAATACACCATCAGCACCACGTCGGAGTGCCTCGATAATCATCTCGGGCTCCACTCGTCCAGAACACATAACTCGCATAATCCGTAGATTGGGTGGACGTTGCATTCTGCTCGTTCCAGCCTGATCGGCTCCGGTATAAGTGCACCAATTACAAAATATGCCCAAAATAAAGGGTTCGAATGCTTCGGCTTCAGTTTTAGTCTCAGTTTTGGTCTCAATTTCGGTTGTTTCTACCATACTCTATCATCTCCTAAAACGCCCTCGATTATGGACATCAATTGCTTTGTAGTAAAATGGTTTTGCAAAATCGCGTTATTGGGACATGTCGACACACAAGTTCCACAACCTTTGCACTGCGCTGGATTAATATGGGCAACGTGCAACACTGAATCAAACGTAATGGCTCCGAATGGACATTGACCAATACATGATCTACATCCCGCACACAAAGCGGTTTGAACAATGGAAAAATATGGTTCCACTTCCACTTCTCCCTTGGCCATTAAAATGGCGGCCCCCGAAGCAGCTCCCTTCGCTTGAGAGACAACATCGGGAATATCTTTCGGCCCCTGGGCAACTCCGGCAATATATACTCCATCTGTTAAGGAATCCACAGGGCGGAGCTTGGGATGTGCCTCCATGAAAAAGCCATCGGTGGATCGCTGAATTGTAACCAGTGAAGCGATCTTGCCTGCGTCTGCCCGCGCCTCAACACCGTTGGAAAGTACCACCATATCAACATTAAGTGCCAGCGGTTGTCCCAAAAAAGTATCTTCCCCACGGATCAGGAGGGTTTTATCAGGGTTTTCTTGAATTTCCGCCAACCTTCCACGCATAAATTTAATGCCGTACTCATGGCTGGCCGATTCATAAAACTCCTCGTATCCCTTTCCAAATGCTCGTATATCCATGTAAAATATATAACATTCCGCTTCTGGATGTTTCTCTTTGTATTGCCGGGCTTGTTTAATAGCATACATACAGCACACACGACTGCAATAGGGATGATTCCCTTCCCGCGTATCCCGACTTCCCACACATTGGAGCCAAGCAATTGAGTGCGGGGTTTGTCCATCTGAAGGACGCACAGGATGGCCGAGATTGGGGCCGGTACTGCTGAGATTGCGCTCCATTTCCATCCCAGTTACTACATTTTCGAATCTACCGTATCCGTAATTTCCCAGATGGCTTACATCAATTGTATCATATCCCGTGGCGACAACAATCGTTCCAACCTCTACCGTTTCGATTTCATCGACTTCATCAAAATTTATTGCTTGGGGTTCGCACACGGTTGTGGTAGCGCAAATTCCGCATTTGATGCAATGATCCATATCTATGGTATACAAACCGGGAACGGCTTGGGGAAAGGGAATATAAATCGCACTGCGGTGGCTCATACCCAAGTCAAATTCATTACCAACCACTACCGGGCAGTGCAGAGCACATTCACCGCAACCCGTACATTTTGATTGATCTACATAATGGGCCTTCCGACGAATCTGAACTTGAAAATTTCCCACATATCCATCGACCTTTTCGACTTCCGAATAAGCCATAATGGTAATATTGGGATTTCGGGAAACCTCCACCATTTTTGGGGTTAAAATACACGAAGAACAATCCATCGTTGGGAAGGTCTTGTCGAGTTGTGCCATATGTCCCCCGATTGTTGCATCTTTCTCCACCAGATATACTTTGAAGCCCTGATTTCCCAAATCCAGAGCCGTATTAATCCCTGCAATTCCTGCACCAATAATAAGTGAAGAGGGGCGCACCATGACAATTTGTGGTTCAAGGGCCTTTAATTGGCGAACTTTGGCGACTTGCATTCTGAGATGATCTTGGGAAATGCGTTGGGCGCCGGCAGAATCATACATATTGACCCACGTGGCATGTTCACGAATGTTTGCTTGGGCAAAATAGAAAGGATTTAAACCTTCTTCTACCAAGATTCTTCTAAAAGTTGGTTCGTGCATACGGGGACTACAAGCTGCTACCACTACGCGATTAACCAATCCATTGCGGATATCTTTGGCAATTTCGGCTTGACCATTATCGGAACAATAAAATTTGTATTCGCGGGCAATCACTACGTCTGGAAGGGTTTTTGCAAATTCTACCATCTCGGTCATATCAATAACACCACCGATATTGACACCACAGTGGCAAAGGTACACGCCCACACGAATATCGGATGAAGGGGAAGAATCGGAATCGGAAGTTGGCTGGGAGGATAAGTCTGATTTACTCATGGATTTCACTCTAGTTATGGGTTCGAATTATTTTTCTTGTATAGGTATGATTGATTATTTGAAATTAGTTTTTTTTTGATCGGCGCTTGGCTCTTTTTGGTTTCTCTGTGGTATCGGCGGGCGCCTTCTTGGATGATTTTTTCTTCGAAGTCTTCTTCTTTGTAGATTTCTTCTTCTTGGAGGTTGTTTTCTTAGTGGATTTCTTTTTCTTCGAGGTTGTTTTCTTAGCGGATTTCTTTTTCTTCGAAGCCGACTTATCGGTTGATTTTTTTGCAGCTTTTTCCGCAGCTTTTTCTACTGATTTCTCTGCCGGTTTCTCAATCGGTTTCTTCTCCAAAGTATCCTCCAAAGAGGAAGGCTTATTCGACTGAGATTTAATGCTGGATGGTGCTGCTGGTGATTGTGGGTCAGGAGTCCAACCCACCAATTCATCAAAACCCGTTGCATGCATTAACGTTTGAATGTCCGTTATGGCATCTGGATGACTCAACGTGGTTGGGGGGATATTGGGTAGCCCATAGGATGCCCGTAATAGACTCCAATTATTATCCTCTCCGCCTTTTTGGGTTCCCAGGGGCACACCATGTCCAGTTTTGGCAAGAATATGCGTAACTGCCCTATGGGGTGGTTTCATAAACCCTCTTTGGGTTGCCAAATTTCGGAGTTTGATGATTACATCGGTAACCGGAATTGATCGTGGGCAGCGTTCATAACAGGTATAACAGGTGCTGCAAAGCCAGATATCATCGGAGGATATTACTTCATCCAAGCCCAATGCGATCCGTCGGATGACTTGCCGGGTTCGGATGGCGGTACGGCGCCCACTCGGGCACGAACCCGTACATGTTCCGCACTGGAAGCAGGCACGGACAACCTTAAGGGCTTCATCTTTGATTAATTCCTCAGTTATGGCATTGGAGATGGAATAAATAATATTGGGCTGAATTTTTTCCATTAAATTACCCTCGAAGTGAATCGATGTGAGGTGTTTTTTGGGAGTCATTCAAAAAATGACAATGACTGCCCGAATCGATTCATGAATAATGTAGAATTTTAACCAGAATTTAAAAAGGTTAATTTATTCCTTTTGGTGAAAAATTGGAGGAAAGATGACAATTTTAGCACAATTGCATCATTTTAAGACAAATTTCCGAAAGAATGCACCCCTAAAGGGTACTAAAATCGATCAATTGTTTTGTATTTTGGCTACAAAGGGACATCTTGAAAATTCGAATTCACGGAAATTTTCATTCTTTTTGGGAATTCAATAAAATAAATCTTAAATATCAAAGATCTGAATTGGAATATAACTGTGGGAATGTGATACGAAAGGTTGGTGAAATTGGAAACCAAGACCGTATTCCGTAATGCAGTGACATAAATGGTTGATCCAGTATGGAAGATGTCAAAAAACAAATTCATGAACTTAGGGGAAATGCCGATTCCGTGGAAAATATTATCCAATTAGGAGATTTGTACCTTAAAACCCAAGATATCTTGGAAGCACGTCATTATTATGAGCGCGCAATAAAGGAATATCCCCAATCTATTCAAGGTTACAATCGGATGGCCAACTTCTCCTTTTGCCATGAAAAATTCTTTGATGCCAATAACTATTACTCCCAAGCCCTGAGGATTGATAGCCAAAATATAGAGGCTCTTGTCGGTATGGGCAGAACGCATCTTCAGCAAAACGGATTGGATCGCGCGGAATTTCATCTGAATAAAGCTTTGAAACAAGCACCCGAAGATCCAACAGTATTATTCTATGTAGGACTCACCAATTTAAAAAAACATAATTTGCTTTTAGCGGAGAGGCACCTCACAGCCAGTGTACAATCAAAAGATTACCAATATTGGTCCTATGCAACCTTTTATTTGGGTGTGCTAAACTTTCAAAAAGGATTTTTTCAAGAAGCACTGAATTATTTTAATTCCCTTAAGGCCATTCCGCCATTCTCCGAAAGCATGCCGATTAATTACCAAGCACTGAAAAATAACATCGGGGTGGCGCATTTTCGCTTGGGAAATTATGAATACGCAAAAAGGGCATTTCTAGAAGTAATCACGGAAAAATACCCAAAAAATGCCCAAATGTGGTTAAATTTAGCCATGGTCTATTGGGTCCAAGATAAACTTGAAGAAGCTCTCGCAGCTTTAAAAACCGTGCATAGATTAGAACCATCCAAGTGGCCTTGGCTTTCTGCAGTTACACACTATACTACCGAAGGCTCCGAATGGTTAAAGGCAAAAATGGACTCCTTCATTAAGGAAAACCCAAAAGGAGTTAATGTTGCTATGTATTTAGGTTGTGTAATTCCAAACCGCTATCCTTTTATCGATGCAGCCACCCGTCACGTATTGAATTCACTGAAGGTCGGAGTTGTCGAGCTCGAGGGCGCAGGGTGTTGTCCCGCACCAGGAGTTTTTCGTTCTTTTGATATTAACACCTGGTTGACCCTGGGTGCTCGAAATTTAACCATTTCGGAAGACCTGGGAAGAAATATGTGCATTATGTGTAATGGGTGTTACGGAACACTGAACGACGTTAATACCGAATTAAAGCACGATAAACTAAAAAGGAATTATGTCAACGATAAATTAAAAGAAATCGGGAAAGAATTTAAAGGCACCATCGAAGCCGAGCACTTAGTGTGGGTTCTCTATCATGATATTGGGATCGAGAATATTAAGAAAATGATGAACCATAAATTGGATTTGAAGGTGGCGGTGCATTACGGATGCCATATTCTGAAACCCATACATAATAAACCCTGGAAAGAGGATTTTGAAACACCAACATTTTTGGATGAATTGGTAGAAATAACAGGATGCACCTCCGTCGATTATCAGGATAAACTAATGTGCTGTGGAGCCGGAGGAGGATTGCGCGGATCTGAAAAGGAAATATCCTTGGACTTTACACGGGATAAATTGGAATCCATGCGAAAAGCGGGTGTTGATATAATCATTAACTGTTGCCCCTTCTGCCATCTCCAATTTGATTTGGGCCAGATGGAAATTAATAATCTTTTCAAGGATAAAATTAGCGGCCCCTTCACAATTCCCGTAATATATATTTCTCAATTATTGGGCTTAGCAATGGGAATAGATCCTTTCTCACTGGGCTTGCTCCGATATCCCCAAAAGAAGGGAGTCCCTCCTTTCATACCCGTGGATCCCCTTTTCACCAGCATCCAAAAAGATCTGGAATGTCTTAGGGAACTGATTTAGGGACCCCTAATATGCGGGTATCGTATGTGAATACTTTTTTTATCACCCAAGCTTATCTAGCAATATCTAACGATCTAACTATCTGCGATTTGTTGTGAGTATCTGTTAAAATCTGTAAAAATTTCGAGGACCTTATCATGGCTTTTCCTAAAAAAACTAAAACTATTGATGATTCCCAAATCAAGATTACGCATAAATACCTTGTCAAGCAATTTGACCTCATGCTCGACCGACTCAAGTGCACCGGTTGTGGTCAGTGCTCCATCGTATGCCCGAAGGATGCGATCCTCTTCGGTCCCGCGGCCGCAGTCTACGATACAAAACCCAAGGACCTGAACGCAGCGGTTGTCGATACCGTCGACCCCGAAAAATGCGTGATGTGTGGAACCTGCGTTGTATTCTGTCCATTCGATGCTATCCAGCTATACGAGGACGGCGAAGAAGTGAAGACCGAAGCGATGCACATCGTTTCGAAAAATTCCCTTCCGGCCCTTACTATGAAGGAAACCCACTGTTCCAAACTTGCACGGGACGGGCACATCTATTGGGAAGGAAAGATTGAAGTTACCTACAAAATGCATGAGGACAAAGAAGAATTCCGTAAATATTATACGAACAAGTGCCCTGGTGATTGCCACAAGTGTGAGCAAATTTGCCCTACCGAAGCGATCTCTTTCCCCGAATTCGAAACCGCCTGGGAATCGAAGGTATTGATTGAAGTGGATGAAGAAAAGTGCTGTACTTGTTCAGCGTGTATGAACGTCTGCCCACAAGACAATTTCAAAGTTTGGTGGACAAAAATCAACACAACCGGACCCTACAACCAGATTTTCTGGGATCCTATCAAAGCGAAACTCCTGAAACAAGAGGTTATCCTAACACCCGAAGAATAATCTCTCACTATCCTATTTTTTTCGCTTTTCTCTTTTTATTTCCCCTTATTTGTCAAGGAAAGATTACACCAGTAGATCCGTTTTTAGCAATATTTTGATGATTAGATCGAGCAATCTTTGTTAATCTCATTGTAGATTACTTCATCAACTGTTTCACTCGCATTTTCATCTAAATCTAAGTCTATATCATCGAGGACTGGATCATTTCTCCAATTAATTGCCATATATTTATATACAAAATATACACTAATAAACTATTTTATAGAATCACAAGTCTTATGCAAATACCTCGTATTAGGATTAGATGATTTGTTGTGAAATTTGATTAACAAATTTCTTCAATAGGGAACACACCATTCGACTCTCCAATTTCTCAATTCTTCTTACCTTTGAAACAACATAGATTGTAACAAGAAAAACACTTAAATGTATATAAACAGAATTGAATTCAAGAGATATGAAGCAAGAATATTCTGGGAGTAAAAAAAATGATATTAGAAGAAGCGTTGGATTTTGGCCTATTTAGCAAGGGCTATATTTTTTATATTATTATAGTTGTTCTTGTTATTCGAATCGGCATGATTGTCTGGATGGTCAAAGATGCCAAATCAAGGGGGATAAACCCGACTTTATGGGGAGTTTTAATCGGTCTCTTAGGGTGGATTGGCTGTTTGATTTATTTTGTCTCTCGCGAGAGAAATACACCAGAAGTTCTGCCTGCTTGATTCATTTAGCTTCTGGTCTCCTAATTCTGGTGAATTCTGAATATTATCAATATTGTCAATATTATTTTTCGTTCTTTTTCCAGAGAACACAAATAATAACTCGAGAATCTTTAAACGGTCTCAATAAGCAGAAATAACAACTGATCTTGATATTGGGAAAATTAACACCAGGTGCCATCACCATTAATGTGATAAGAAATTGTATTCTCCCGATCCAAGCATTGCTACAAAAGATAGATGTATTATAATTTTTTTTTTCGTATTATTCATAAAATTTTTTACCCTAAAATTTTTTATAATCGGTTTTCTTAATGTTACCTATGGAATTTAAGGATAGAAGCAAGGAAGTTCAAGATTTATCAAAAATTATTTCTTCAAAACAAAAGCAAGTGATTATAATCTATGGTCGGCGCAGAATAGGAAAAACCGCATTGGCGCTACATATATCTAAGAATGAGAAATATATATATTATCTTGCAAGAGAAACACAAAACTTGGACAGATTTTATGATAATTGTGCAAGAAAGGTCCCAGAAATACTAGATTTAAAAAAGGATTATCAAATTCTTTTCAAATATCTCAGAAATAAGGTCAATATCATAATTATCGATGAATTTCAAAATTTAATTCTTGAGGATCCGGGGATTCTCAATACTTTTCAATATATTATAGATATTCTTCTACCCGATTCTTCCCTTAAGTTAATCCTATTGGGGTCCTCCATTTCTCTGATGATGAAAAATGTTTTAGATCATTCCAGCCCACTATATGCCCGGAAAGATGTCTCGTTAAAACTAGCTCCCGTAAAATTTTACGATCTCAGGGCTTTTTTTCCGTACAAATCCCTGGAAGAAATAATCGAAATATTCGGATTTGCTGATGGAATCCCCTATTATCTGAATATGATTAAGGGTAATTTCTGGGATTGGTTATCTGCTGAATTCAAATCTTCGATAAGTTTTTTGAAAGATGAGATTGATTTCATAATACGTTATGAATTTAAAAATGCGCGCAGGTATAAGCAAATTCTAGAAGCGATTGCATTTGGAAATACAACCCCGAACGCTATTGCGAATTACATTAATTTGGATACGTCTCAAATATCCAAGTACTTAAGCCAGTTAATTGAAATTGAATTCATCCACAGAGAAATCCCTATTACAGATAAAATTCCTTCCCGAAATGGGAGATATTTTTTGAAGGATAATTTCTTAAGATTTTGGTTTCGACTTATTTACAATAATTTAAGTAGTCTTGAAGAAGGGATTTTAAGCATAGATGAAATAAAGTTAAACTACAGTGATTATTTAGGACATATCTTTGAAAATGTGGCAAAACAATTTCTGATTAAAGATGATACATTCAAATTTTCTAAAATTGGTCGATGGTGGTGGAAGGAACATGAAATAGATCTTGTTGCTTTTTCCCCCACTTCAAAAAAGGATTATTTAATTGAATGCAAATGGAAAAATGATGTAAATGCAAAGCGAATTGTTAAGTCTTTAGCAGAAAAAGAGCAATTTTTGCTTTATAGAGGGAAAGTTAAGAAAAAAGATCACACATATATTGTGTTTGCAAAAACTTTTTCAAAGAAAATTGAAGAATTTAATGGGAGTAAAGTATATTGCTTTGATTTAAAGAATATGGGGGATAAATTATGGATAAGAGAATAGTATAATTCCTCAGCAGTTGGCTTCATTCTTCCTCAATCCTACTAAATAACTTCTTAATATTTAAACCTAAGCTGGAAAGGTTGGACCATAATTCCGTATGAGACTGAACTTTATGAAAATCTCAGTCGGTGGGAAAGATTAATAGATAAAAACCAGGCAAAAAAATTCGTTATGACTCTAATGAAATCCTATTATTTGAAATCCTCTCGGAGTTTACGTTCGAGAGTAAGTTTTATTTTAGATAACCATTCAATCTGATTATCGATAATTGTTAAACGTTTTTTAAGCAATCCCTCTTCATCGGGGATTGGCTTGGTGAATTTGAGCTGTCTTGGCTCGTATTTTGAAGATTCTTCCATTGATATTGACACTTCCACATTCTTGAAATTACTTTTTTGTATTATATATAATTATAGTTGTCATACGCCTATATAAGAGTATTCACGGTTTTCTTCCGAAAAACTTGAAAAGGCTATTTTTTTGAATATGTCGATTGAAATCAGCTAATTTTGATTTAAGTCGTTTCATTTGAGTTAGTTTGGTTATCGACATGTCAAAATATCAAGCTAAAAAGTTGAATCCAGAAGAAAAAGATGAAGAAAAGAAAAAATCAAATTAAAAAGTCAAATCAAAAAATCAAAAAATCATAATAAATACACTCACTCACAAATCGGGTCAATTATTCTTCTGGTGGGTTTACTTCAGAATCCTCTTCAACAACTTCTGCATCTTGAATGACATCTTCTTGATCATTCGTCGTTTCAGGTGCTGCTTTCACAAGAATTTCAGTAATCTTTTTCCCCACAACCATCATTTCCAGAATTTGATTGAGTCGTGGAACCATACTTGCTGGTTCCGGTAAATCTCCCTCAGCGAGTAAACAATTTTCGAACATCTGTTCGATGGTTAGGTCGATCAGCTGATCCTCTGGATTGGATTCATAGATTTCAACCAATTTTTGGATTAATTCATGGTTCGGATTAAATTCAAAAACCTTCCGGGGGATTTGGAAGGATTTATCCGCCCCCGATTGGGTCCAATAACGCATTGCACGTTGCATGCTGGATGTCATTCCTCCGGAGGGGTTGGCCAATCGGCAGGCATTTTTATATAATCGTGTCGAAATTTTTGCATCTACAATTTTTTCGCCCAAAAACTCCTTAACATGGGCCAAAAAGTTCTTCATATTCTCCGGAATTTCTTCATCCTCTTCAGATTTCTCTTCAGATTCCTCCGAATCATCTTTGTCCTCCGAAGATTTTTTCTCTTCCTCTGAAACATCTATCGGTTTGAACGAAAATGAAACATCTTCTTCTTCCACTTCGACATCTTCAGCCTCTGCAGCCTTTTCGGATTTTTCTGTTCCTTCTTCTTTTTCTTCAACTGGAGTAGATTCTGCAATATCCTTACTGATTTTTGTCGTGTATTGGTGGACATTCATCATCAAGAAATTATCAATGGGTTCATCGAAGAAGATCACCTCATATCCCTGTTGTTCATAATATCCAAGATGTGGAGACATCTTCAAACCTTCGATATTTTCTCCAACCAAATAATATATATCTTTTTGATCTTCTTCCATTCGCTCAACATAATCCTTTAATCCGATATATTCACCATTGGTAGTTTTGTTTGTTTTGAACCGCAACAATTCCAACAGCTTTTCTTTGCGAACTTGGTCGGTAACAATTCCCTCCTTGATGAAAGTTCCGAATTCTTTCCAAAAGGCTGTGTATTTTTCCGGATCATCGGCACTGAACTCATTCAATTCTTTGAAGAACCGCTTTACTATCAGGGTTTCGATTTTCATTAAAAATCTATTTGTTTGGATGGTATCGCGACTCATGTTTAATGGAATATCATCCGAATCAACGATGCCGGAGATGAATCGCATCCATTGAGGAATAATTTCCTTTGATTTTTCAACTACCATTACATTTTTCGAATAAAGGGCTAACCCATAATCAACCTCAGGTCTTAGCAAATCCTGGGATTTGGTCTCCGGAATAAATATTACTGTGCGAAATTGAACCCTGCCATCGACTTTATAATTAATGACTTTAAGGTAATTGTCATAGCGCTTAGAGAGATAGTGATAGAAGTTAATATAATCTTCCTCAGTTATCTCGGATTTTTCACGTTTCCAAATGGGATGGATCTGATTTACAGGTTCTCGTGTCGGTACCTCAGGAACATCAGATACCTCAGATTCTTCAGGTTTTTCTTCGCCTTCCGATGTTTCGCCATCCTCCCCATCAGATTCATCTTCATCCATATCCACTTCCACCTTGTCTTCGGGTTTTTTAATTTCGGTAATATAGATCGGGTATGGGACAAAGTTGGAATATTTTTTAATAATTCCTTCAATTCGGTGGAGCTGGAAGAATTCCTCTTCATCATCCTTGAGATATAAAATTACTTCCGTTCCGCGAGAATCTTTCTCTACTTGATTAATTTGGAATTCTCCGGTTCCATCCGAAATCCATTGTTGTGCTGGTTCTCCGGGCAAATATGATTTAGAAATAACCACTACTTTTTGGGCGACCATAAAAACCGAGTAAAATCCAATTCCAAATTGCCCGATTATATCTAGGTCGACCTCTTTTTGGTCTCCATTCTTTTGCTCCAATTGCTCCAAGAATTTTTGAGAGCCACTGCCGGCGATTGTCCCTAAACTGGTAATGAGATCCTCTTTGGTCATTCCCAAACCAGTATCTCTTATTGTTAGGGTGTTCTTTTCTTGATCCAAGGTAATATTTATTTCATATTCCAGATCAGGGCTTTCTAACTCCTTATTTTGCAGAGCGATGAAATGAATTTTCTTCAAGGCATCAGAGGAATTACTTATCAATTCCCGCAAAAAGATTTCTTTGTGTTGGTAAAGTGATTTACTAAGAATGTCCAGTAGTTTTTTGATTTCCGCTTTAAATTCATGTTTAGTTTCTTCAGTCATGTTTTAGCACCTCTATTTTTGACTTTGTTGTATCAAATTTGGAAAGGGTAGAAATAGTTATTGTATGAAAATATAAGGTAGAATTCTATTAAAAGTTCTACATGCCTCAACTTAAGATAATAATCGAGATTCGATATATTTTATTCATATTGCGAAGTTATTTCATTATGAAAATTAATCACCAAGAGAGATAATTCGAAGAAAAGTTTTGATTCCGAAATCCTTAATGTTCATTCATTTTGAAAATATTAGAAGTCTTAATAAAAAGTAACTCATTTCCAACTAGAATAATGACTTTAATTTTAGAATCTAATCAAATTTTGCTTGGAAATTGTCTTTCGCTATTAGATGAGATTCCACCAAATTCTGTTGATTTAGTCATCACAGACCCCCCCTTTTACGTAATGAATAAATCAAATTTGAAATTCAAAAATCGAGCTGATATCATTCAAAACGCCAAATTTGATCATTTTGAGACTTTCGAAGAGTTTATGAATTTTACATCGTCATGGCTTGAAGCTGTGATTCCAAAAATGAAGGATAACTCATCATTGTATGTGTTCTTCGGTGCTCAATATATTTCCGATCTTCTACGCGCGTGTGAGAGACTTAATATGAAATATAAAGGTATTTTGATTTGGCATAAAACAAATCCAGTACCGAAAATTAGAAAATCAGGGTATCTTTCCTCAACTGAATTAATATTGTTCATGGTGAAGGGAAAGCCAACCTTCAATTTTCTTGGCCAGAATGAAATGCACAATATGATTGAAACACCCATATGTCAAAGACCTGAACGATTAATTGGTAATTCTCTAAATAAGAAGGGAAAATATCCTACGTTGCATCCAACCCAAAAGCCATTAAAACTTATTGAAAAACTTGTCAGAATTTCTTCCAACCAAAATGATGTAGTTTTAGATCCTTTTGCAGGGACTGGAACTGTGAATATTGCTTGTAAAAACCTTTCAAGATATTGTACTGGTATGGAATTAAATCCAAAATATCACCAAGCAGCTCAAGATCGCTTGAATCGTACAAAAATTAATGCAGATTAGAGTGAAATTTAGAAATTTGAATTCCATTAATTACTTATACTAAAATTGAATAGAAATAAAAGAAAAAGAGTGCCTGGGAGCGTTAGCCCCCAGTGCATGTTGTAGGAGGTGATCCAGCCGCAGGTTCCCCTACGGCTACCTTGTTACGACTTCTCCCTCCTCGCGCTACACGATTTCAAATGAACCCTAAGGACCCATTTTCAACCATATAACACTCGGATGGAGCGACGGGCGGTGTGTGCAAGGAGCAGAGACGTATTCACCGTGCGATGATGACACACGATTACTAGGGATTCCACGTTCATGACGGCGAGTTACAGCCATCAATCCCAACTGAGATATGGTTTCGAGATTGGCTTCTCTTTTCAGAGTTGCTACCCATTGTCCATACCATTGCAGCCCGCGTGTGGCCCGGGGGATTAGGGGCATACTGACCTGCCGTGGCCCACTCCCTCCTCCACCTATATGGTGGCAGTCCACTTAGCGTTCCCGACAAACCCGTAGGCTTTCGTTGGCAACTAAGTGTGTGGGTCTCGTTCGTTGCCTGACTTAACAGGATACCTCACGGCACGAACTGGCGACGGCCATGCACCTCCGCTCAGCTTGTCTGGTAAGGTCGTCAACCTGACCTTCATTCTGCTGTCGCCCCCGGTAAGTTTCCCGGCGTTGAGTCCAATTGAACCGCAGGCTTCACCCCTTGTGGTGCTCCCCCGCCAATTCCTTTAAGTTTCATTCTTGCGAACGTACTTCCCAGGCGGCGCGCTTAACAGTTTCCCTACGGCACTGATACAGCTCATAGCCCTACCAACACCTAGCACGCATCGTTTACAGCCAGGACTACCGGGGTATCTAATCCCGTTCGCTCCCCTGGCTTTCGTCCCTCACCGTCAGGCGTGTTCCAGTCTGGCGCCTTCGCCACTGGTGGTCCCCCAAGGATTATCGCATTTCACCGCTACCCCTGGAGTACCCCAAACCTTTCCCACCCTCTAGTAAGGCAGTATTCCTAGCCAACTGACAGTTAAGCTGCCAGATTTAACCAGGAACTTACCAAACCGGCTACGGACACTTTAAGCCCAATAAAAATCCCGACCACTTGAAGAGCTGGTTTTACCGCGGCGGCTGGCACCAGCCTTGCCCTCTCCTTTCTCATAGGGTTATCTACACACCTATAACAGCCCAAAGTTTTTCTCTGGGCACTCCGGGTAACCTTATCACACTTTCGTGCATGGTAAAGGTTTCGCGCCTGCTGCGCCTCGTAAGGCCTGGACCATTGTCTCAGTGTCCATCTCAGGGCTCCCGCTCTCACGGCCCTTATCGATCATAGGCTTGGTGAGCCATTACCTCACCAACAACCATAATCGAAAGCGATCCTATCCTTTAGCGAGCATCTGACATTTCAGAATATCTTTCGATGGACAACCATTCCAGGCTGGTCCAACTATGGGGAATTAGCCTCAGTTTCCCGAGGTTATGCCCCACTAAAGGGTAAGTTGATCACTTGTTACTGAGCAGTATGCTATGGAATGTAGCCATTCCATTCAACTTGCATGGCTTAGTCTTACCCGGATAGCAGTCGGATCTGGCAGGATCAACCAGAGTTAATAACTCAGTGCATCCTATCCACATTCGCTTCTATTCTACTTAAATTCATTTTTGGGGGTCGTTATATCTTACCGACCATCTTGTGCATAACAAATATACATCAGCCCTTTTTCAAGGACGTCATTTATTTCCCATTATCAAGGAATGGAGCACTTCATCTCCGTGACGGATGTCGTTGATCCATGCTCACGCCGATTGATATGGAGAGTAATTGTTTCCAATTACAAAATATACAATGTAATTGTTAATTTAAACATATCGAATGTTCATAAACAAATTCAATCGGAGATTCTTCCTTAATAAATTTTAACGTTTTCATGGAATACTAAAGATTTTATTGGAGATATTTAACCTAAATCCAGTAAGACTGGATTTTGAATTTGTTCCTAGCTCTAAATACGGGAAAGAATATAATGATAATTTATTCAAAAAGGAAAAATTAAACCACATTTTCAAGCGTATTTTCTAATAATTTCGTAGATATTTTTTCGATATTTTTATAATTGAAAATCAAAATCATCTTAAATGGGTGAGAAAAGAGATTTCACTTACAATCGAAGTTAAAAAATATTTAGATATGATAAGGACTACTAAAGGCGTTGAAAATGTAGTGCTGACCCAAAGGGACGGTAATCCCATCCAACATAGCGGTATTTGGCTCTCGAAGAATGAACTATTTAGTATATCAGCAGCCACTTCTGCAATATATAATTGTGGGATAAGCTTACATCATGATAAAATGAAATATATTTTGATCGAGGGAAAAAAAGCGAAAATTTTGATCACACCCTTAAGGAATTATGGATCTTCAACCATCAATAATATCATTGATGCACAGAATTTACAAGGATTTGATGATGAATTTTACGTTGCAATAACAACCAAATCAAATGTAAATCTCGGAGGTATTTTTCTCAAAATTAGAACGAGTTTGATGAATATAAAGAAGTGCTTAATTTTGTCAGGTGAATCCTTTAAACCGCCCAAACGGAAATATTCTCCAGAAGAAATTCAAACATTATTAAATGCAATTGACGTGAAGGAAGATCAGGGTAAAAAAGATAGGATATCTTTATTCTCATTATGTCTTCCTCAAAACACGTACTTAGATTTAGATCGAGTATTAGAAGAATTTGGACGCAATACCCTAGATTTAATTAGTTCATATATTACGTTTGATGGTGGATTTGTTCTTTCTAGTAATTTTAATCATCAAATCATGGATTTGAATCAAATTGAAGTTGAGGCAACATTGAGTAATTCTTTATTCTTCACTGCAGATAAATGTGCTTGGTTATTGAAAAAAATGCACATCAAATCGATTCTACTAGAGTGTATCGACGAATTCCAATTTATAAATTTAGTAAGAAATTCGATATTTTCTACAACAATTGAAAAAGGTAGACAAAAGCTTGGCCTTCTTAGATTAATTATTCCTAAATATTGCACAAAAATTGAAAAAATATTAATGGAATCAGAGAGCTCAACGAAAATCACACCCGAAATTAAAGTAGATTCTTTATTTAGTCAATTAATTTTATAGGTGATAAAATGGACCTGATACTGCGATTCTGTAATTCTGAAATTGAAGATATCTCACTCTTAATTCGGTGCCTTCTAGACCGAATACCAATTATAATTTTGAGTGATCAAGAAAATGTGATAGAAAATTTAATGAATGAACTCATTTCTCTTGTTCCATTCCGAAATACAGTAATATTTCTTTCAGATTTTCTAGATAACGAGGATTATTCACAGATATTAGAATATGAAGATTATGATTTAAACAATGAACGAAATATTTTTTTATCATTTCCTGACACAACACAGAAAGCTATGGATATAATTAAGAATTTTAATTCATGGATAATCGGAGTTCTAATAAACAAACAAAATTATTCTTCATTTATTTCAGTACATAATAAAATTTATACACAATCAGAGTACTTTTTGAAATTAGAAGTCGAAAATGACAGTTTAAAGGCAGAAATAATTGGAAAAAAATTTCAGAATTTGGATCTTTCATTGGAACGTTGGATATATCAGAATGCAATTAGCCGAACAGAAATTGAAATAGAAAAAATGAAAAGAGTTTTGTTAAAACGTACTCGATTTAAAAAAATTCCAAAGGATCAAATTACCTCAATCATGAATTTTGATGAAGAAGAGGGTGAAATTAAGGAAAACATTATCAAAAAGGAAATCTTAAATTTTTTCAACGCTTGCAAGAGATCCATAAATATATTGAATCGGATGAAAATTTTAGAGTCATTTAAAATTGATACTAAGCTTTCTCCAAAAACTCTGTATTCTACTATAGCCTATAAAAATGCGCCAATAGGAAGGATTTTACAATTTATTTTCTGTGAATGGAAAGAAGATTTTTTCTCATTACTAAATTTCAAAGAAACTTCGAATTTTTCTGATACATTCGAAAGTTTGTGGGGATAATTATGATAATCAACTACAAAAATAAAGAAATTCAAATAAAAATTGTATATTACGGGTGTGCTATGTCTGGAAAGACAACAAGTCTAAAAAGCCTGTTTAAAAAGTTTAATCGGGAAGATCTTCTAACTTCAATAGAGACAACTACAGGGAGAACCTTATTTTTTGACTTCGGAACCTTACAATTAAAAGGAGGAGATTGGATGGTCAAAATTTCTTTATATACCGCCACTGGTCAAGATTTCTATGCAGCTACACGCCCATCTACGCTTACTGGGTTAGATGGTATAATATTTGTCATAGATTCTCAGAAGCAATTTTTTTATGATAACTTAAATTCTTGGAATGAATTGAAGTTTTATTTAGAAGATAATTTTCAAAAAATTCCAATTTCAATTTGCTTAAATAAGAGAGATCTTTCCGATGTTATATCAATTGATGATATAATAGCACCTTTTGAGTTAGAAAAGCATAATAAAATAGAAATTATTCCCACGGTAGCAATAAACGATGCTGGTATTCTAGATTCTTTTAAAAAAATGCTTGAACTTATATTTCCCACAATTTTGGTAAAATAAAAATGTCACAGATTAACCCATTTCTCATTTTACTTGATATTAAAAACACAACAAAAGAAATTATTATTATGTGCACAATTATTTTTTTTATCTCTGTGTTAATTCATACAATACCGGATTTTAGCCTAAAATCCATTTTATTTTGGATTAGCGAATTGCTCTTCAATTTTGTAGAAATTAAGTTATTAAACTTCAGATCTAAAATTGCTTTTTTTGATAAATTGAGTCCAAATTCATCGATAATAAAATCACAAATTTTAGAAGAAAGTTTTTATTTGCTAAATTTTGGAACGTATATTGAATTTGTGTTAATTTTCATGATGATGATTAATTTCATCATCATATGCTTCCATGCTTTTTCATGATGATCAACTTTTCAAATGAAATCTTTCAATTGGCTCGATATCCTTGGACCTTAACACCCATCAACTTGTGCATGAATTAGTGAACTTACGGTTGCTCCATCCCTGGCCTGGCCGATTTTGTCCTTTAAGCTAATTATAATTTTCCTACGAAAATCACTTCAGCGTAATCCATCTCAAATAGTGAGTGCGTCATTGGTTAGTAAGAATATCTTACGAAAAAAATTCAATCATTTTCAAAGTTTTTTCAGTCCGTTATAGGCACGGCTCCACTCAATTTAGAGTTTCAAGGGATTGCCTAGATCCCCACGATCATATTTAAAGAAAGATTCTTCAAATTTATAATTATTGAATAAGGGAGAGGTTTTCATTTTCTTGAATTTCATATTCTAATTGCAGGTGTTTTTGGAGTTTTTTTCTTAATTGATTACATTTGTTTGATTGATAAATTGTTATTTTTTCCAACTCTGAAATAGAAGTCTGAGTTTTTATTGTGGTAAATAATTTCTCGCTGTTTACTATAATCACGAAACTTAGGCATTTCTTATAATAAGGTTGAAGATTTTTGATTAGATCGGATATGTTATCTTCATGTAAAAAATAGATTAATAAATTTTGATCATAAGAAAATGTTTCATCGGAAATCTTTACAATTTTGTGGAGATTATTCAAAAAATTTTTCTCTAAAGTCTGAAAATCGGATAAATTATTAATTTTGGGAGAGAAGAAGTCTTGAGCACCATTTTTTTTTAATAATAATAGAAAATTATCCGTTTTTATTTTAAATGGTTTAGAAAGGGGTTCTTTTTTCAGATATCTCCGAAAATTTTTCAGATCCATTTTCTGAATGTCAAAAAATTCTGAAAAACCAAGAGATTCAATGTAACTCTGAAGAATATTTTTCTTAATTATGGTATCACAATTAAAAATAATATTTGCTTCGAAAAGATCGAGATTGTGTAAATTCAATTGAAAACTAGTAGTAAATTTGGCAGTTTGAAAATATTCTGATATTTTGGATAGTGGCTCTAATAAATTCTTCTCCTTTTTACGTTTAACAACTATTTGATAAATGTAAGTTTTAATTCCGGTATCTTCAGAGATTTCAAAATAATTTTCATTTTCATTATCTTCTATTAATATGTTGGAATTCTGGTAAAGTTTTTGAATAAAAAATGCATTTATTAAATCCTTTTGCTTCAAAATGGTAGGTATTGGAGTAATTTGATGTGCAATCTTTTCAATTTCGATTTCTACATTTTGTAAATTTGGTTTTTTTGTGAATAACCATAGAAATATTTCATTTTTTAAAGGAAAGTAGAAAATACAGTGCAATATTTGAGATTTCTTATATTTTTGAAGATTTAATGAATAAATATTGTTCATATCAGATGAATTTTCAATTTTCATGCAAAAATATACGAGATATTTGTTGTTTTGCTTATAATATAGGATGTTATTTTCAATATTATAATCATATATGGAGGGTCTTTTGGTCATTATATTATGAAAATTTCTGTATATTTTAAATTCCGAGAAATATTGGTTCAGTCTTTATAATTTTTGTCAATTTTCTATTTTCGATCATGTCTCTGAATTACCTGATCTTCTATAAATCGATGAGAACAAAGTATCTGCTTAAACACGTGGTTATTTCTTAAAAATTCAATAAAAATGTGTAGAATTCATACTAATTTGAAAAACAATGTTGGCACAGAATTCAAATGGTTCTGAATTAGTTTATTTAAACAAATGTCCTGAATGTACTGGGAAAATTATTTCAAATGGTTTTGAACAAGTTTGTGAAAAATGTGGATTAGTTATTAATTCCCTTTGTTTATCAAATAGTTATCAGATGAATGATAATGATGGAATCCAAATCAATTCTGGTACTCAATTTGTCTCAATAGGAAAGACTGTTGATAGTGTTTGTACATTAGGGAGTCATATTGATTATTTTTCTAAATTTAGATTTTATGACTATAAGAAACAGATGGTTTCTGCAAAATATCAGAAATTATATAAAAAATTAAAAAAGTATTATTCTCTTCCATCAAAAATTAAAAACCGTGAGACAGATTACAGAATTTTAAAAATCCTTGGAAAAATCGTAGAATATATGGCACTTTCTCCTATAATTAGAAATCGGGCGGCTTATATATACCATGAAATTAAAAAGAAAGCACCTTCAATTACCAACCATGTTTCTTTGATTGGCTACTGCATTTTTCAAGCATCCAGAGAATATAAAGATAAGTGTCCAATAAGTTTAAAAGAACTTTGTCAAGTTTTTTCAATATTGGGACACCGGATTAATCCAAAATTAATAATTAGAGATAATATGAAATATCAAAACATCATTAAAAAGAATAAACAACCACATAGAAGTGAAGATTTCATTCCAAGATTTATAGATGGAATTGTTAATTCGGACCCTGTTCTTAGAAGAATGAAAATTAAAGGTTCTACTTGGAGCAAGGAAGAATATCGATTTTTATTAACAAAAAAAAGTGAGTTTATTTTAAAAAAGTTGAATAACAGGGTGAGAGGTTCGAGAAATCCGTTCATACTAGCAGCAGCAGTTGCATATTGTGCGGATAAGATGTTAGCCAAAGAAAATAACACAAAAGCCATTCTAACTCAATATTTTGCTTCAAAAGCAATGAAAGTGGCAGAATATTCAATTCGAGATCATTATGTGAAAATTTTAAAGCCTTTTTTTTCCCTTTGAACTATTTACCAATAAGTGAATAATTTTTTAATTCAATAATTTCGGTTTTTTTAACTTGGCACGAAGAATTTTGCTTCAAAGCTATAGGTATATAATACAAATTTCTAGAAAGGGGATAGTTTTGTTTTGAGTTACTCTCGGTAATAAATACATTTCCTTTCCATCCTATCCACTTCGATCGTAAATTTTTAGAATATTCTTCATATAATATATGCATTCTTTTTGATCTTAACTTAATTTCCTGAGAAGTGAGTTGTTTCATTTTTTTTGCTAAAGTATTTTCCCTTACCGAATATTTTGATACATTCAAGACGAAAGGTCGCCAATTATTTATGAATGAATAAGTCATTTCAAAGTCTGCAAGCGTTTCTGAAGGATATCCTACGATAATATCAGTAGAGAATGTGAATTTCTTATCATATTTGATAAAATTTCGAATAATTTCTTCAACATCTTCAATTAAATAATTTCTCCTCATGGATTTTAAAACATCATTACTTGCTGATTGGATTGGGATGTGAATAAATCGAAAAAATCGCTGATCATTTAAGATTGGCATTAATTCCGCTTGATTCTTAATTAAGTAATCTGGATTTAACATTCCAAGGCGAATCTGGAAATTTCCTTGCAAGTTTGAAATTTTATATAACAAATCATGTAATTTTTCCCCCTGAAAATTGTAATTACCTAAATCTTGACTAGTAAGGTAAAATTGCTTTATTCCTTCGGAATACTGTTTTTTAATCTGATTTACAATATTTTCTGGATTAAAAGAGATTAACTTACCCCGAGCAATAGTTGTGCAACAATAACTACAGGAATTATTGCACCCCTCAGATAATTGTACAATACCTACTTGTTTTTTTCTTTCTACTAGGGGGACTACAGAAGATTTGGATTCAATGGTAGTGCTAAGAAGTTTTGATCCTAAGAGTTCAGGAATTTGATGGATTTCGTTAGGTTTTACCACCAAATCGTGAACAGACAAAATATTTTCAATTCTTTGCAAACTTTTTTTTCCAATTTGGGGGAGACACCCAGTAACAATAATTTTTTTCGTTGGAAATGATGTTTTCAATTGAGAGAGATAATGCAAAATCTTCACTTCAGTTGCATGCTTCACTGCGCATGTATTTATGATTAGAATTTCTGCCTGGTCGATAATCTGAGTTTTGATAAAATTCATATTTTTTAAAAGAGCTTCGATTTTCAAGGAATCTCCTAAATTATAGGTACAACCATAGGTTTTGATAAAATACGGGGTAAATTTCTCCCTTGGAGGAACCATTTGCGTTTCATCCTTTCTAAAATGTAAATATTATAGGTAATTGAAATAAAATAAGTGCTTCCACCGGGATTCGAACCCGAGTCCTGAGGGTGAGGGCCTCAAATGCTTGACCACTACACTATGGAAGCCTTGCTGCTTTTTTTAATACCGCCGATTTAAATAGCTTTTTGAATTTCACGTAATTTAATCACAATATCTAAACTTCTTTCAATATTAATTAATATTTTCTCGATTAATAGCATATCGCTTGTGTTTTCCAACATTGTTAAAAGCTTGTTTATTAATTGCGAAATTTGGTTATTAATTTCACTATAATTTTTTACAGAATTGATTTCAATCGAACTACTATCAAAAGGAGTGCTATATCTCTGTTCAATTTTTCGATTTTCAGATAAAATTAATGCCAATTCTTCCTCAGTAGATGCGATTTTCACTTCTTGATTACAATTTGGACAAAAAATTACTCCGTTTTTTAATCGAAAAAGAATACCATCACATTTTGGGCAATACTTATCCAGCATGGATGCTCCATTTCGGAGATAACTTGCCATCTTTTTTACGGATTTTTCAGACATTTTTATCTTTTCTAGTTGATTACTCTAACTTATCAACTTTATTCTTTATTAAATGAGTTAAATAACCTGCAACACGATTCCGGACTAGCTTCGATTGAATAACAGTGTATTTGGCAAGGAGCTTCTTATTTTCTTCGAAATCTATCGAAAACACTTCTGGATATTTCTCTATAAGTTCTTTCGAGACTTTTTTTATAAATACTGGACGAACTTTTCCCATAATAGATACCTATTCAATTCAATTTAACGAATAATTTTAAGTTTATGATTCGATCACAATCAATTTTAATCAAATTGAAGGGAAAAGAATTAATGTCGGACTTTAAATTCCTCTAAATGGTTCTATCTATTGATGAAAAAGGGATATAAGATATGGATGATTTTATTTGTATTGATATTTTTAACGCTTTCCTTCAAGCCCTCGCAAGCGTTTCTTATTAATGAACCTACCCCCCAAATTCAATCAGATAAGAATATCTATTTTGTAGATGAAATAATTTATCTAAATGCTTCTTGGAATATATATTCTTCAGACAATGATGATATTGGGGTTAAAATAATTTTAATTGATGAAAATCCTGACTTATTGGCGATTTCTTCGATCATTGCAAATTCGATCCTGGTAATTGACTTACCTGATGATAATGGAGATCAATTCTTTGAAATAGCAGTCGATATTACAAATTTAAATCTTTTAGAATCTTTTAAGTCGTTAAATGTTTGGATACTCTTTGTTATATTCACTTATATTCAAAATGAACCAAGTAATTCTCATGTTGAAAAGTATGAAAAAATAATTCAAATCACCAAGTATATGCCAACATTATATTCCAATTTCACTCAATTCCCCATTGAATTTGAAATTACTACCCAGCTTCCAAATAGAGTGGTGGCTCTCGAGAAACCAGGTATATATTATGATGATAATGTGATTAACTACTCAATTAGTTCACAAGAGGTGTTATATACTTCAAATCTACTAAATTTGAATGAGACAGGTGATTTTATAATAAATTTGTCTGAATTTGAGGAGATGGCTGTTGGAATTTATATTCTTAAGTTTGATTTAAGAGAAACCCATAAATTTTATTCAAAGAAAATGATATATTTTTTAACGATTGAAGAATCCGAATTGAAAATAGAATTTCTTAACGCAAGCATATGGAGTGTAAATATGCTAGATTCTGAACTGGAATTCAGATTTCAATTAAAGAATACGAAAAATCGAACTATTCTTATCCCAAATATATTTTGGGAATTTCATTCTAACTTGAACATAATTTCGATAGAACCATCAAGCAATGACTACCAAATAAGAGTTGAAAATCCCAAATCAATAGGAAATTATTCAATTGAATTATGGGGAGAGATTGAGAATTATAGAATGGATATTGGAAATTTTTCATTAAATATTATTCACAATTCATTCAACGTTGTGTTAAATAAGCCAGTTTTTAAAAATTTCAACTCTTTAATTTTTTTAGTTAATGTAACAAATGTCTCGGCACTGAATCCAGAAAATTTACTGTTAAAAATCAATTTGGGTGGTCAGTGGTTGAAAATTGATTATAATTTAACGAAATTCGAGACAAATTCGACTTTATTATTGGAAGCATTGTGGAGGGACATCCAAGAATTATCTGATTTCGTCATTGTTGAATATTATCAATTTCATCTCGAATTCACCGGAAATGAAGAATTTTCACCAACATCTTCAAATACTGCCAATATTTCATGTCCAATATTTGCAGACTTTTATGCTACACCCCAAATCGGATCTGTCGGAGATCCAATTCAATTTTTTTTCACAGGAATTTCGGAAAATGAAATTGATCTGTTTTTCAATTGGGATTTTGGAGATGGCAATAATTCAACAGAAAAAAATCCCAGGCATATTTTTTGGTTAGAAGGGAGTTTCTCAATTAGTTTGAATATCACTGATAACCAAGGTAAATCAGATACAGTATTTCAATCATCATATATATTGATTTACTACGATTTAAAACCATCAGCGATATTTTCTGCTAATGATTCAAAAATCATTGAAGGAGATGTTGTGAAATTTCAATTCTTAGGAGATTTAGGTAATGATCCTGTTCTCATATTCTGGGATTTTGGAGACGGAACTAATTCCTCAGTTTTAGAACCTTCACACATATATAATCAAAACGGGTCTTACTCTGTGAGACTTTCTATTCGTGATTGGGATGGAGATGAAGATAATTGTTACATCAAGAATTGTATAACGGTCGAAAAGGACATTCAATCTTCCGCAAATTTTTCTTCATCTGCACCAAAAAGCAACATCCTTCCATTATCAGCATCTTTAGGTAGCACCATATTGGTAGGCGTTATAGTTTATCTCAAGAAGACTAAAATTATTAGAAAATCTACAAAAAGAATAAGAGGAAAAAAAATTACAGTTTGAAAATGTTTATGGATTTAATACCCGCTTTTTTGTTCAATATTTTGATAAGATATCCGACTTTTCGGGACACTAAAAGCAAATTCTTGACAATTTTTAGCTTTTTATTCCCTTTCTTCGAGGATCTTAGTCGTTTCAATTTGATTAGTGCCATTCATGCTTTGCAATCATTATTCAGACTTAATCAAAGTCGTTTCTATTCTAAGATTCGGTTTTCACCACTTACATTTCCTCGGTCAAGAGCAAGAAACGAGGTTCCTCATTGTTAAATAACAACGTAAATCTTTAAATCCTAAACATTTGATAAAGTGAACCTTTTTTATTAAAATTTCGTGATTTTAATATATAATTATGGATATCATCTTTGATCTGTATGAAATTGGGAAAAAAACTAGGACGATGGATAAAAAAATTCTGGATAGACGAATCAGGAGGATCTATGCTTGAATCCGGATTACTCATTGCGTTGTCTTTAATTCTATTTCTAATGCTTATAGGAATTGTCACCAATATATATGATTGGATAGAGCAGCAAGTTCAAGAAGTTTCAGGATTTTTAACACAATTATAAAAAAATCAAGTAAATCATTAAACCATTTTTCTTTATCTGCCTTCCGACAATTTTCATTTTACACAAAATGTTAACACATGGTCTTTGAAATGAGTATCAATTATTTGGAAGAACAACTATATTCAAAAAATTTGTTTTTACATGAAGAATATTTAGAGATTAACTATATTCCTGAAATCTTACTGCATAGAGAACAAGAATTGATAATGTTATCTAAAATTTTTGTAAAAATATTAGAAGATCCCTTTCTAATATCACGCAAAATTTCAATTCAAGGCGAAATCGGAATTGGTAAAACAGTTATTGCAAAAACTTTTGGCAAAATGCTTCTATTATCAGCCGAAAAGAGAAACTTGAATATACACTACATCCATATAAATTGCAGGAAGGAAAAAACGCCTTACAACATATTAAATCGAATTCTTTCAGAATTGGTTTGTAATATTCCAAATAGAGGATACTCTCCTCAAGAATTGACATTTTTTTTGGAGGAATTCCTAATTAAATCTAAAATATATCTTGTTTTGACTTTGGATGAATTAAACTATCTACAGAAATCACATTACAATTTGATCTATAGTTTAAGTAGATGTAATGAATCAAGTCTAAATAAGAGAAATTATCTATCACTAATTGTAATAGTCCGAAATCTTGCATTATTAGGAAGTTTAGATGATTCTACGAAGAGTACTCTTCAAGGGAATATTCTTTCTCTGAAAAAATACACTAAAGAACAGATTTCAAACATTTTATCTGAGAGAATTAAGATATCATTAAAAGAAGATGTAATTTCACCTGGATTGGTCAATTATATTGCAGCCAATATTGAAGCTTCAGGGGACATACGCAAAGGTTTGAATATCATTAGGAATGCTACAAAAATCGCAGAAACTAGGGAAAAAAATCATGTTGACAGGGAAGAAATCGATATTGCATTGCAAAATGTTATCCCAAACATTCAAACAGATATTTTTGACATCTTAAATTACCATCAAATTGTTCTCTTCTATTCAATTTTAAAAATAATAATAAATAAGGGAGAACAAAATATTTCATTTTTAGAGATCAAAGAGACTTATAATCAATTATGTGTTAAGTTTCAGCAAGATCCCAGAAAAAATACCCAAATTTGGAGTTATATTCAACAATTTGAAAAATATAGGTTGATTTCAGTAAATACGGTTTCTAAAAATATTCGTGGAAGAAAATCATATATTTCATTATCTGATTTACCTATTCTTTCGATTTTTAATGAATTAAAGAAAAAAATTCGTGATTTTAATTCTGAGATGTGATACAATATCATGCAAACAGCAATAAACCAAACAAAGATTGATATCGAAGATATTTTTGCTTCCAAAGGTAGAACAAAAATCATTAAAATCTTGGCAATCAATAATGAAACAAATATATCCAATATCGTTAAATTAACAGGTCTTAACCATAGCAGCGTTAAAATTCATCTTAATTTTCTTAACAAGGTTAATATTATTGAAGAAAAGTGTTTTGGAAGGATAAAGATATATCGGTTCAAGGACGAGAATATTAAAGCAAATGCAATCAAAAAACTCATAGAATTTTGGGAGGAATATGATTAATCAGTGTCCATTTCCGATTATATATGTGATTTTATCATGTTTCTTTCTAATATTCAGTATCGAAGACATAATATTTCAAAAAATAAATAATTTCATAGTTCTTGCGGGATTAATTGTTAATTTAATTTTATATTTGTATTTTAAGACACAAAGTCAAGAGATGTTGAATTTTGGCTCTGTTTTTCAAAAATTATTATGGATGACTATTTTTATTTATGTGTATAATCATGGATTAATTGGTTCAGGAGATCTTAAAATGATTCTATATCTTCTAACAGTTCCATTTTTTTTCCAAGAAAGTCGCATTTTTCTGCTAATTTTTTCATGCATTGTGTTAGTTTTCTTTCTAATCGGTAGAATTACGCATCAAAAAAAGAATATTAAACTTGCTCCAATTATGTTCGTATCAATTATTTTAACAATCGCACTTTAATTTCGCTTTTATTATTAATTAAGAAAAAGATAATACGATGAGTAAGTCATATAAAATTTCGCAATCTAAATTTTCAAATTCAAATATGCAGTATAGACTAGACATTCCAGATAAAATTGCATTAAAATGCAAAAAAAAATCACTAATCTTGTATATACTTCAAATTTTTTTGGAAAATAAAGGAAAAAATTATTATCATATTCAATGTGGCCAAAATTTCTATTTGGAACAAGAAGAAATTCACATTATTGAATTATTGAATTCTTTATACATGATTTTTCAATCACATCATCAAAAATTTAAAAAAAAAATGAGAAATTATGAAACAAACGAACCAATAATGAGGTTTTTCCATCGGCCATATTCTGTCACCCTATTTTCAGAATCAATCAACAAAATTCTCCCTAATTTTGAAAACCTACTCAAAAATAGCCCGAATATTCCAAAAAAGCAAAATGAGAAGATCCTACAATATTTTGTAAAATTAAATAGCGAACTCAAGAAATCGACTCTCAATAAATTCTTGGAGTCAAAATATGCGCTTTTTTCGTGGGATTTAAACACACTTGATGCTCTCTATCCCAAATTCCAAAATATTCAGTGTCAAGAAAATCAAGGCAAGGATATAGAAAAACGTATTCCAATCCTAAAATATCCCATTTTCAATGGAAGATATATCATATCCATCTCTCAAAAAGAGATTTCTGGTTCATATATAATAGATTTTGATTATAACATTGATGAGATTACTAGAAATGAAATAGACCGTTATATAAACCTTTTAAACCAGAAATTATCCACAATGGGTATTGTACCCCAATATAGCCTCGCAGATAAAATAACATTAATTTCACAGAAATTCAATGCAATTCTTAAGGGTTATTTCCCTGAAACTCAAGAATTAGACCGAAATAAAATTGCGGATATTGTAACCGTAAAAAGGTTACATTTTGAAAAAATTTTTGTTTTTCTTCAAGATCCAAACATAGAAGAAATTTTTCTGGATAAAAAAGATGGCTTCTTATATTTTAACCACCAAAATCTAGGAAAAGTAGAAAGCTATATTCAATTATCTCTGGAGGAGGTTGAGGCGATTAAAACTCATTTATGTTTGGATAGTCGAGAGCGGCTTGACATTGAAAAACCCAATATCACGTATGTTTATAATAATCCCTATTTTCATGCACGTTTCTGTGTTGATATATTTCCGTCCCATTGGCAAGATTTTGGGTTAGATATCAGAAATTTGAAGAAAAATGTTCTTACACTTAAAGATTTGATTGAATTAAAGACTCTAAATGGAGAAATGGCGTCATTTTTACTTCTGATTCTTTTTTTCAAGATGAATATTACCATCGTTGGGGAAGTAAATTCAGGAAAGACGACATTTTTAAATGCTTTAGACCTTTACGTCCCTAATTTTTATCGGAAAATATATCTAGAAGAAAATATTGAGACATTAGAGTTACCTCAACTGTATTCCCATCAGCTAAAATATAAAGTATCTCCTGAACGGTTCAATGATTATTCTAAGCAAGATGAAATTTACAAATTACTTCATAGATCAGGCGACTATATAATTTTGGGGGAAATTTTAAGTAAAATGGAAACTCAAGCACTTTTCCACTGCCTAAGCACGGGATTAAAAGGGTTACAAACTACTCATGCATCGACAATAAATGGTTTAATTAACCGCTGGGTTTTACATTATGGAGTTGGGCATTCATGTTTAAATGATTTGGGAGTTATAATTTTCATGAAAAAATGGGGAAATCGAAGAATTGTTCATTCGATTTCTCAGTTACAAGCCAATCAGGAAACTAAAGAGATTAAAATAAATAATTTGTTCAAATATTGCCCTATTTCAAAGAATTGGATTAGAATTGATAATTTATTATCATCTCCTCTATTTCAGGAAATTAACGGCCTAATTTCTCTTTCAGAAGAAGCCCTTTCTAAGATACTAATTACTTTAAAGGATTTTCTGAATAAAAAGATCAATAAAATAGATGGGAAATCCATTGATTTAAAGGATTTACTCTTGATCAATAAAATATATCGGGAAATAAATAATTCAATTTCAATTTAACTCAAGATGAGTGAAATTCTTGAAAAAACACTATTAATGATGGTCAGTTTTATTGGGTTTGTGTTGATTTTCCCATTATTCACACCATTTTTTGCTACAATCCAAAATTTCCAGCGAGTTAGTTCTGAAAACAACATTATTGTTCAAGATATTAATTTCTTGGAACAGAATATTAATGAAATCTCAAATCATTCTTTGGAATATTCAAGCTTTGAAAATATTAGCATCCAATTTAACTTTCAAGGAAAAATAATTAGTTTTTTTGAGAATTCCACCCAAATTTTATCAATTTTTTGTCATAACAAAAATTTCACAATATATTATCATCGGGAAATTGTGTTAGTAGAATTTTTTCAAATTTATGGTTTGAAATCTTATGTTCAAGGATATAATATCGGGATTGAAAATAATTCGAGATTTATTAAATTTTTCTGAAGATAAAATATATGCAGCAAGGTAAAATGAACGTAATTTTTCGAATTTATTTAATTTTGTGTCAAAAATTTGATTCAAAGTATACTTTTGGTAAAAAAAGAGGGAGAATATTTAAGAATTCCGATGCAATTCAAAATTTATATCATCTTTCACGTAACCAGATTGTAAAATGTAATTTGGCAATTATATTTCCCACAATAATTATGTTCATTATTCTCTTCATAATTTCAGGAAAAAAACTAAGTATATTTATTTTATTGACACTTCTTGTTTTAATTTTGCAATTTCTTTTAAATAATTTGATAGAATATCAAATCAAACAAGAAACAATAAGAAATATTGATTATTACCGTGTCTTTTTATTAAATCTTGAAATTCTTCAAAAGAAATCAAGTATTTATGACAATACATATTCCCATATCCTTGATTTTTTACATAATATGCCTACAATAGGGAAAAACATTTCGGAAAGTCTTCTAGATGTATTATTGGGGGGAAATATACTCATATCTTTAAAAAAAATACATTATTATTTGCCCAATTTTGAAAAATCATATAATAGGATTATTGAAACGGGTAATATTCATTTAATTAACCAATGGACGAATGTATTTGAAAAGGAGTTAAATTTGGATTTTGAAAATTATCTTCAATCTCTTGATTTAAAATTGCAATTGTTTACATTTACAACTCTCTTTTATCCAATTCTATATCTATTCTCTAACATATTCTATCTGAATGGATTATTGGATAAAATGACCTTCTTACTTATCTTCTTATTAATACAAATATTTATGATATTTCGATGGGAACTCGAATATCCAGCGATAATTATGCAAAAAAGATCTACCAAAAATATATATGGAATTGAGCTTTTCATCGATTTTTTGAAACAATTTTGCTTTCATCTTCAATTTAATTCACCCGAGTTTGCCATTATTAAAGCATTAGATAACAATGAATTAAACTACTTCACTAAGAAGGATTTAGTTAAAATATATGAATCCATCAATCCCATGGAAGAAGTATTTAATTTGTTTCAATCTGATCAATACACTCGCCCTGTAAGAGTTTTATCCAATTCTTTTTTTCAGATATTGAAGAGAAACAGCCAAAGAGGAGCTGATTATTTTAAATCTGTTTATGAAATTTTCCAAAAACACAGAACTCTTGACAATCGAAGACAAATCATTACTGACGATATGGCAAAGAAATCAAAAGTGTTCAAATTTGTAAGTTCTATTACGATTGGGATAATAAGTCCATTCATTTTTATGTTTCAAGAAATTTTAAAAACTATTTCAACAGATTTCGGGAATTTTTCATATTTCTTTGAATTTTCAGGAAACACAACAAGTTTATGGGTTATTCTATTTAATTCCACGTATTTTGTTATTATTGTTTTTATTTCCTTCAACCGGATAACAACTTTATCTTTCTTCAGAAAAGAAGATCTCATATTCTTTCAAATTTTCATCTTAATATTTTTTATCACCAAAAACATTGTTATTTTCATTTAACGGGACATTGATTCTTGAAAGCAGAAAATTGGCAAGAAAACATCATTCTCATGAAAATGGAGAGACGATAGAATAAACCCAGTTGGGAGTTATGATAAAGATTTGTAATATTACGAAAATTTTTAAATAAATGAGAAAAAAAAATACAAAACGGGATAATATTTAGAATATTCCCAGTTCAATAGCCAAATCTGCTGCGGAATTATCAGGATGTAGCTTGATAAAAGCCTTTTTCGTTCCTTCAGTATTAATCAGGGTATTCACTTTTACCACTCGAACTTTATATAACTTTTCGATAGCATTTTTAATTTGGAACTTATTTGCTCTTCTATCTACAATAAAAACCAATTTGTTCTGATCCTCAATGAGATCAAAAGTATTCTCAGTAACTAATGGTTTTTTTATAATCGCAAAATAATTATCTACCATTATTCATTCACCTCAAATTTATTTAGAGATTGAAAAGCAGATTGAGTCCATACCACTAATCTACCTGCATGGGTACCAGGGGCTAATTTTTTGCTGCTAAGATTCTTAACATGAATTACCTCAACCCCAGTGATATTCCGAGCTGCTTTAAATATTCCAAAATCATCTTTGATAACAATTAACGGTCCAGTTCTTCTTCTGTATTTACGACCTCTCCGTTTTCCTTTCCCGGCTCTAATTTGTCTTCCCTCTTTAACGCGAATGATATCAGGAATTAATCCAATATTCTCAAAAACTTCCATAACTTGAGAAGTTTTCTTCAAAGTTTGCAATTTATCATCAATTACCATTGGAAATTCTTTAATTTCGGAGATTTGATGCCCACGTTTCTCAATTAAATCACGTTTATCAGTTGCAGAAATTGCTGATATTAGAGCTAACTTCCTTTCTTTCTTGTTGATTCTCTTAGTTATTACTTTCTCAGCACGGGGTGGATGTGCCAACCTTCCTCCTACCACACCTGGAGCAAAAGCTGCATTACGAGAAGATGGATAACCTGAACCAGTTAAACGTGGAACTCGAGCTGCAGCAAAACCAGTACCCCAACTTCCAGCGGTATTTCGTTTGCCAGCTAAAGGATCACGCCCTTGAGGTTGTTTCTGAGCAGATTCGGTTGCCACTACGGATCTATGAATCAAATCTAATCGGGGTGTTACAGAGAAAATAGAGGGCAATTCAACGGTCCCTTTTTCTTTACCATCTAAACCGAGAACTTTTATTGTATTTGCTTTTTTTGCCATTATTCTTCACCTATTTTCCTTGTT
>JABCSI010000251.1 GCA_018238965.1 Promethearchaeota archaeon | reverse complement strand
TTATTATGGAGGAGCTGCTTGGCAATGGTTTATAATGTTATCCCTGAATGTGTTCCTTTTCGCCATCAGTCGGCTTTTTCCCGAGAATATCAAACAATGACGTCCATAAATTATTCTTTTTTCATTCTGAAATTTTTTTCCGATTTTTTTTTCGGTCCCAACATAAAACTAATCAAAAAAAATACTGGATTGATAAATCCGATTCAGGAAAGCCACTGAATTTCTACTTCGCCTTCTTTTTCGGAAATAAGCGTTTAACCAAGCGACATTCTTTCGTTTCAAAATCAAATTCTATCAATTTCGCCTTGTGTAACTCATGGCACGCCCGCAGTACAATCGCTCCTTCAATCCCCAACGCAGCCTTCAATTTATCAATGTCTAATAGCTCCGAATCACCATGAAGAAGGAGGAGAATTTTGAAATGGGCTTCGGAAGAGTAAACTTCTGTGAATAGGGTAGCGTAAATCGATAAAGTAGCCCGCATATCCTCGATACTGACGTTCTCATCGCCACTCGCAAGCTTAGTCAATTTTTCTAACTCTAATTTAACGTGCTTGTATTCTTCGAGCAAATTTTCTTGTTCTTGGGTAAGTCCTGAAATTTCTTTTTCTTGTACAGCCGCCCTTTTTTGGAGAATAAACTTCTGCTTCTTGAGATATATTTGCTGTTCTTGAAGTTCTTGCACATCCACCTTACTTGAGTGGATAACATCCTCAATACTAATAAGAACATTATTCAAATTCGATTTTGCGGTAAACAAGAGTTTCATTGCCGTATCAAACTTATCTGAATTAGAGATATCTTCTAAGTCAGAATTGATCGCTTGGGGATTTTCGGATTCCATCACTAATCAATTGGGTTCCAACTTAATAAATCAAACGATAATATTGTATATTTTTCTGCATTTATGTTTAATTATTCATAATGGCAAATGAAAAGTAAATAAATCATATTTTATTAGAAAGTAAGAAAAAACGCATGGGTGACTTCATAGTGAATCAAATTTGAATGATTCCCATGAATCCATGCCAGAAATTCATTGATGTTTTAATATTTGTTTACCTTATTCCATTTTGAAAACTTTTTTTATAACATACGGAACTCCCAAAGCGGCGATAACAATCAGTAGACAATACTTGAAAGCACGTGTGATAAAATAAATTCCCGGAGCTAAATTGAATAGGGCCGACAGTGCAAAATAGAATCCAAAAGCTATAACCAATCCCATGAGTAAGGCCAAAAGTGTTTTCGGAAGATCCAATTTATCAGGATCATATTTCACGAATTCCTCTTCCATCGGGAATGCAATCGCAGATCCCATCATAATTCCACATGATACTCCAACTGATTTAATCGATTCTTCTATGTGTGCTGGATCAAGAACGATTAAGTGCAACATCATGGAACTGAGTATCCATAAGCCAATTGAAACTGTTAATCCGATGACTACTTGTTTTTTCCAACTCCATTTTGCCAAGATTGGGGTAATTTTTGGTTCAAAATACATGTAGGCAGTAATTACTAAGAAGCCGAGCATAAATCCTCCGATAATGTCTTGAAGATCATGAACTCCGATGATCAAACGAGAAATTGGTACCATTATCATCAAAAACATCGCAAAAGATCTCCATGCGATTTGCTTCTTTTTCTCTTCCCCTCTAAAATTAAAGAAGGTGTATCCCCAAAAGCTCAAAGTTCCACTGGTATGGCCACTTGGAAAACCGTATCCTTCGGCATTTCCCGCTGGATCAGAAATAAAATTCGAAGCCGGTCGGGGATCTTGAAATAGATTTTTAAAGAAGTCCGTCAGGTGCAAGGAAATGATAAATCCTAGGATCAAGCGCTTTGCAAACTTTTTGTTTACGCCGAAGTAAAATACGCAAAAGAAAACTATATAGAGTTCTTCATCCCCAAAAAGGGTAATCACTTCAAAAATGGCTCTCATCGTTTCACTTTCTGAATAAAATGCTTCATTCATTCCCAATGCAAGCAAAATTATTCCAATTATCAGAACTAGACCCGTAAGAATGACATTAATGAGAATTTCTTTTTTCGTCAGTTCGTAATAAGGTTCATATTTCGGTTCAGGTTGTTTTTCAGTCACATTTTTCACCTAGATCAATGATTGTTGCTGGAAGTAAATAAAAGCTATTTTTTCATGATTTTTCAAGTTAATCTTTCGTCCATTTAAAGACACTTTTGTTTGGTAATTTGGCGATAGATTCTTTACTTGCCACGACCTCTTAAATATATGAACCTCCCTGCAGAATCTGATTCTTATGAATACGTTCGGATAGATTACCCTCCAGATTTAAATAATAAATGCATTCTCTGTTATTCTCCAGTCGAAAATGTTTATCCCGATGCCGGAAAACTCGTTCACTGTTTAGAAAAAAAGATATATCAAGTCGTAGAACTATACAAGTGTACCAATCCAGACTGTCCTTATTCTAAGCATGCATTTAATCTAACTCCCCGATACGATTATGGTACTCGCTATTATGGTGGTGATGTGTTTCGATTTGTTGCAGAAGAATTCCTTCCGCCGTTAAAGCAAAAACCAAATCAAATTTATACACGAATCCAAAATATCTACCATGATTTAGATATTTCTGAGGCCACCATCAGCCGAATGTGCGATGATATATTAAAAGTCAAGGCTTTTTCAATCGATCGTAAAACTATCGAAATGGTTCAATCACAAGGTTTTATTTTACTTGGATTTGATGGACAAGATCCTGGGACAAATGCACCTGCATTATGGTGTTTTATGGAATTGACTTTAAATCGGGTTTTGAGTACAACTAAGTTTGAGATACTCGATCACCATATCTTGCATGAGTACATTGAAGCATTGCAAAGTTTCTATGGAGTTCCAGTCCTCGGATGGGTTACCGATAAACAAAATGTAATTGTAAAGTGCCATGATTCATATTATGAAGAGATTCCGCACCAATATTGCCAGTTTCATTTCCAAAAGCATTTGTGGAACCATATTGAGGTAGTGGATAGCCAAATCTTCATGCCTTTGAAAAAAGCGATTAATAAATTATATATACATACGGCAAGCAATTCAAGTAAAGTTCAATTTGAAAAAATTGGTCCGAAATCTGTAAGAAAGGTGTTTAAGCCAATGGATGATGATTTTCAATCGATGATTAGAGCAAGAAACAAGACATTTAAAGACTTACGGGGAGTTTGGTTGTACGAAACATTGAAATCATATGTAATAAAAGGACGAAAAAGCATGGAAGAAATAGACCCTGATTTTCGCATTGCAAAAATAATGAAGCGAACGTTTGAGATTCTTTGGGAAAAATTAGAAACAGTTAAACCTTGGTATGAAGAAGCTTTACTCTTTAATAATTGGTTTCAAGAAATTCGGGCCCTTTTTAATAAAAATGAGTTAGTTTGGCAAGAAAGACAAAGAACCATTGATATTGTTTTTAAGGATGTATACGACACTGTTCTTATCGAAAACCCTCATTTTAAACTTAAGGAATGCAGATCTTTTCTTCCCGGTAAAAATAAACAACCTTTGGCAATAAAAGGTGAATGGTGTCGTTTATGGAATTCCTATCTGCCAGGACTCTTTCAATACGAACATTTTGTTGGTCAATTTAGAACAAATGGAGTAAATGAACGGGCTTTTAGTAAAGAGAAACAGATGCTGATTACTCGCGTAGGAAAGGGCAGAGTAAGTCACATGATTGCTACAAGAGGGGAAGATTATTTACGATTGACCCATTGTACACCAGAAGAATTAAAATCGGATATCATTGAGGAATCTTCACAAGCTTTGATTTATGAGCTCCGGACTGAACTAAGGAACACAATCTCAAAACAAACTAAACGATGGCGTAGCCGAAATCGTGCTTATGAAGGATATGAGGGAGTAAAGAGTCTGACAATGGAAGAAATTAAATAAAAACAATAATGTCACTCACCATACCGAAGATTAACTTGAAAACTCATGATTTTTTTCTAAGCGTGAATCGGAGGATTATGTAATCTTAGCCAAATATATTAAAGAGTTGAGTGATTAAAATCTCCATCCTAATAATTCATTAAAAAAACTCTATTTCATTGTGTTTCATTATGCAAGGACCAGATAAACCCCCCACGCCCCAAAAACCACCCCAAAAACCAGACCCCGATGTAATTGCCTATTACAAAAGAGTTTTGGAAAAATTTCCTTCACCGGCGGTCCTATCAGATAATTTTGATCGCAATATTTACGTGAATAAAAAATTTACAGAAGTTTTGGGATATAGTGTTGATGAAATTAGCACTTCTGAACAGTGGGAAATTCGTGCTTATACCGATAGCGGTTATCGAAATGTAATTCATGAGAGTGCTCCTAACATCGGCACTGACGAGGAAACCTTGCGTGTTCAGCATGTGAGCTGTAAAGATGGCACAATAAAGCATATAACATTCCAGGATTTTCCGGTAGATGATGAATATTTCATTACAATAATGGAAGATATATCGGAAAAAATAGAAACGCAGCATCATCTGATGGAGGTTGAAGAACGATATGAGCGAATCGTGCATAATTTTCCCATGCCAATTGTCGTTTCTCGAGCAGATTTGAAAATCCTCTATCTAAATAAGGAATTTGAGCGTGTTTTCGGGTATGATATTATTGATATTCCTAATAATCAAGAATGGGTGAAATTAGCCTACCCTGATCCGAATTATCGGACCCAGATTAAGCATGACATGAGTGACCTACCTTATGAACGCATCCTCTGGAACCGGGAGCGCCGAATAACGTGCAAAGATGGGACAACGAAAAGAATTGTGATCAATTCCATCCCCATCAGCACCGATGAAACCCTCACAATTCTCCAAAACGTTACTCCATTGCGAAACGCTGAAGAACATCTCCAACAACAAGGGGATGAATATCGAAAAATCGTTGAAGATGCCAGCGATATGATTTTTCAACTCGACGAAGATCGAATTATTATGGGAATTAATCCTGCTTGTAGTTATTCTTTGGGTTATCTTCCCGAGGAAATGATTGGCAAGGATTTTCGAATATTTGTCGATTCAAATTATTGGGATCGTATGGATCGCATGGGTGAAATAAAATTGGAAAAAAAATTCCCCCGCACCATATATGAAATTGAGATGATTAAGAAAGATAAAAGCCAAATATATGTAGAAATTAGCACACGGTTGATCTTCCAAGAAGGAAAACAAGTTCGCGGCATTGCAATGATCAGAGATATCACCGAACGTAAACGTGAGACCGAAGAACAGATTCATAGGGAAAAAATAGATTCAATTGGAATTTTGGCAGGCGGGATTGCCCATGATTTCAATAATATTTTAACGAGCATTCTGGGATCTGTCAATTTATTACAACTTTCAAACCTCAGTGAAGAAGATGAAGATATCCTGGGGGATTTGGAGAAGGGCACCTTACGAGCGAAGGATTTGACGAACCAATTGCTCACATTCTCGAAAGGAGGAGCTCCCCTTCGGAAAATCGAAACAATTTCTAATATTTTGCTCGATACAATTAAATTTGTTCTCCGGGGATCCAGAGTGGAATATTTCTTTGAGATTGAGGAGGATCTCCCCTCCGTCAATGTGGATGGCAGCCAACTCTCCCAAGTGATCAATAATTTAACCATCAATGCAATGCAAGCTATGCCAGAAGGGGGAAATCTGTTCGTCAAGGCGAAAAAGGCAGCAATTATGAACCGGCAGAATCAACCCTTGGTAGAAGGAGACTATATTTTAATCGAGATCGAAGATACCGGAATAGGCATACCTTTAAAATTCCAAAAGCACATTTTTGAGCCGTATTTCTCAACTAAAGCAACTGGAAGCGGGCTAGGATTAGCAACGGCTTATTCCATCATTCATAACCATGACGGATGGTTGACATTTTCTTCAACAGATCAAGGCACAATATTTTATATTTATCTTCCTGTGGCGAAATCAGCAGATCCTTTAGAAAATTCGCCCCCACAACCATTTTTGGGAAATCACCTCAAACGAATTCTATTTCTTGATGATGATCGGGCAATTCATACCGTTATGCAGGGTTTTTGCAACCATCTTGGGATCGAAGTTGATTCGGTTTACAATAGTCAAGAATTTTTAGAGAATTTTGCAGCTTCGCAGGTTTCCACACGCCCTTATGACTTAATCATGACCGATCTGACACTACCCGGAGATTTCGGAGGCGATCGGATTTTGGAATTGATAAGAGAACAGGACCAAAACATTCCAGTGGTTGTTTCAAGCGGATATTCCAACGATCCGATTATTGCAAACTATAAAGAATACGGATTCGCCAGCT
>JABCSI010000250.1 GCA_018238965.1 Promethearchaeota archaeon | reverse complement strand
CTTTTCCATATTGATTTTTCTTAAATCTTAGCTTAGATTCTTCACCTACGGTGAAGATGACCATTGACTGAGGGGAAATTACCCCAAAGGGTAAATCAATAAAGCTAAACCAACTAATCCGCCTCTATATCACCTAAATTCGATAAATAAATCAATCTCGCCTCTATAATCCCATAACGAAATAGCCAAAATGAGTATATTTATATACTCGATTTAGGCTCAATACTTGGATCAAGTAGTCAGTGGTGGAGTTTTTTTCTTCTATTGTCCATTTCCTCACTGAATGAGCCTTGTGCTTCACTATAATATAGTGAGAAGTTGTTTTATATGATTAAATGGGTGAAACAAGGAAAAAAGTTCACTATAATTTAGTGAATACGGTCTATCGAGTATAGACTGAGAGGAATGTTCACGAATCCCCGTCAGATTTCAAGACGATACATGACTCTTTTCATTGTATCATTTAATGAAATCCCTTATTCTTCTTTCTCCCATTTCTAAAAATTTCCATCGTGCTCACAGCAGTCTTATCGAACGAATCTCTATAATTTCTCCCCACCCGTGAATGCTCAGTAAACCAAGGTTTCTGCTGGCAACAACAAATACCCGCAGTCCATCTTCCTCAAATTCTATTGGGAGATTGATAGGATCATACCCATCGCCGGCGTCACTCACAATACCATAAAACCCGCCCTCGAAGGATAAATAAGTTACGGTGCCTCGAAAAATAACATTATTATGGAAGTAAAACCCTAAACCAACAGAGGCCAGGGTGATTGTTGTGATAAGGCTGATGCCCATTAGAATTTTTTTGCGCTTGGCTTTCATTTATTCAATTTTATTATACCCATTTGAATATTTATAGATTATGCAAGATGTGGACAAGTACAGAATAATATCGTGGTGTTTTTCCCTCTGCATTGGATGTTAATGTAAAATAATTTAGTCGATTTCCATATGGTTCATTTGGATAAAAAAAATACAATTTCTCTCATATGAAACAAGGAGAGAAAGAATATTTACTTAAAATTCCGTTATAGATACAACACATGGAAAATCAAAATAAGACAGATTCTTCACAGGATGGGGAAAAAATGGAAAGGTTAGAAACGCAAAACATACGCACAATTCACTTAATAATTATAGTAGCATCACTTCTGGTGTTAATTTTATCAATCAAATATAATTGGCTCCTACCAATGTTTTTCGGGGGTTTCTTTGTTCTCAGTTTGATTCGGGGAGATTCAGAAAGTGATGAGAAAGATTCTTGGATATCATATATAGGTAATTATCTTCGCGGAATAGCAATATTTTGCATGATAGTATTCGGTATTTTCACAATAATGTGGATTTGGACTTATTTTTCACCATATCTTACTCTTCTGGTAATTGCCATGATTGCATTTGGTGTTCGATTCTATCGAAAATATTCCCCTCGGGCCCAACGTTTAGAATTGAACAAGATTAAGCAACTTCGGCGCTATGGCCAAATCGAGACTGAATAACAACTTAAATTACGGCTTAGTTAGATAGTTTTCAACTATTTCGACTATTTTCACTATATTTTTTATCTAATTTATTTTTCTTCATAAATTTTAACAAATTTCAGGGTGAATAAGGTTCCGCTCTCTTGTACTGAATGGGGAAATCCATTTTAACATGCCATTCGTTGGCGGCTTTCAGTACCCAATAGGGATTCCGCAACAATTCCCGTCCCAACCAGACCAAATCTGCTTTATTGGAAAGGAGGATCTCATTACTTTGTTGAAACGTAGTTATTAGCCCTCCCGATAAGATCGGTATAGAAGAATTCTTTTTTATGGTTTCGGCAAAGGGCATTTGATACATTGCCTTCAAAGGTCTCGGGGGCATACTCGGAGTGACTCCACCGCTACTCACATCGAGGAGATCTATCTGTGTTTCGGGATTTGATTGTAATATCTGTAGGATTTTGATATAATCCTCAGGATGGAGTCCATCGGGCTCGTAAGATTCGGCTGAGACCCGTAAAGCCACTGGACCGGGAAAATTTTGTTTTACAGCGGTAATTACCCCTTGAAGAAATTTTATACCGAAGCGCGGTTTAAAACCGTATTCATCATCTCGCTTATTTATCATCGGGGAAAGAAATTGATTGATGAGATACCCGTGGGCACCGTGAATTTCTACCATGTCGAACCCGGCCAAATGGGCTCTCCTGGCACCTTCCCCAAACGCTTTGGTTACTTGGTCAATTTTTTCCAGTGATAGAGAAATAGGTTCGGTATATTGGGAATTGAAGACCAAGGGTGATGAGGAGACGGTGGGCCCCACTTCGCTTTTTCTCCCTGCGTGGGCTATTTGCAATGCCATCTTGGCCCCAAAACTATGAATAATATCAACCAAATTGCGCAATCCTTCGATCTGTTCATCGTCCCAAATTCCTAAATCATGATCGGTGATTCTCCCACGTGGTTCCACCGCGGTGGCCTCTACAATAATTAGCCCTACTCCCCCTTGGGCACGAGTTCCATAGTGGACTAGATGGAATGGCAGAACTTTTCCGTCGTTATTGGCAGTATACATGCACATTGGAGGCATGACAACCCTATTTTTTAAGGTAAGATCCCCAACAGTCAATTCGGTAAATATCATGATGTAGGAGAGTCATGGGAAGGTAAAAAACACGACGTTTATATTAAAAAACCCCACCAATGACAGCAAAATGAGGTGGCTGGGTTCTGAAAATCTAAATAACAAAAATGGAAAAAATATTGGGAGATTGGAAAATTATGCCGAATTTTTCTCGCTTTCTCTTAGGTAACAGTAGCCTTTCTGGGTTAGGGTGTTGAAATTCACCACAATCGATTTAGTTGGGTCCGATTCGGCTATATCTATAACCTTAATTGTTTCCTCATATCGTTCGGCATCCGGCACTAAGTTCAACAATTGATTGGTATGGGATCGGAAGAAATCCCGCCTCAAAATATTTCCTTCCTTCTGGGGATGGATAGCAAAGTACAGCATGTCCAATTCGACCAAGTTATTGAAGAAGTGGGTTCCCAGAGACACATCAGGAATCAAACCCTCATGCATCTCAGCCATTTCGCATATAATATTAACATTATTGATCTCAGCAAAATTCACAGGAATCCCCAAACTCGGTGAAGATGTACCCCATCTACCGGGTCCCATTAAAAGTGTTTTAATAGCACCCTTTTGCTGGTTTTGATTAAGTTTTCCAATAATACGGGCAATCGCATGACGTTCGCGAATCGGTAGTTGCCCGTAAATTTTCGGTTCGATATAGATGATTCTGCCAATAGTCATTGCCAAACTGGTGCCAATAATCGGTCCTTCGGTCTGTAAAATCAAATCTTCATCGGGAATTTCTCCTGGGTCTTCAATCGACTTCATTTCCTGCTTTATTTGGAAGGGTCGGCATTGCAAGAGATTAATGTTATAGTTATCTTCATCGGTAAAATTCACAGTAAATTCGATATCAACTGGACATTGATAAGCACTCTGTAGTACGTCAAGCATTTCGGCCATCTCTTTGGTGAAATTCGTTTTGGAAAGCAAATACTCGAAGGTTAACACCCAGGAAAATTTCACTTCCCGATTAAGTTCTGCCATGCGTTGAATGAGTTCTTCATCATGAACTGCAAATTTTTCGAACGGAAATCCTACCAATTCGTTATGTAATTGGCGGAAGGGGTAAGATGTGAACCGGTTTACCCGCAGATCCAACACATCAATCCGCTGTTGAGAATTATTTCGAATTTCATCGAAACTATGTTCGACCCGCAATTTGGGGATATTGAGAGCTAAAATCCGCGTGAAGTCATCATCTGTGCGATCTACTGCGCGTGTACCTATTCCCATCACCATTCGTAAGAGACCCGCTTTGGGATCGATTTGTTTATCCCAAACATAGGGATTAAAGGAAAACCCAACTCCCGCGGCTTGGGGAATGAAATAATCTCCATATAAACTACCCGAAACTCGTTGAACTAAAATAGCCATTTGTTCATCGGATTCCAAGAGGCCCCGGCTTTTTCGATAGGTCAAGGCGTCTCGACCTATGGTACTCGCATACACTTTTTTAATCGCATCCAGAAAGTTGCGTAATCGCTCTTCGGGTTGACCTTGGTTGGCAAGGAACACACTGTCATATTTTCCCGAGAAGGAATTTCCATAAGCATCTTCTTGTAAACTGCTGGACCGCACAATAATTGGAGATTGTCCATAGTAATTCAACATGCTTTTGAATTGTGCCAAAATATATTCGGGAAATTTCCCGGATAGGATTTTCTGTTGGGTGGCTTCCACTCCCTCTAGGAATGTGGCGGGATGGGATAAACGACGTCTCATCCACCAGCAATCATTGATTACAAGAAACGTATAGAATATCTCTGAGCCGATATAGAACGAATCTTGGGGTTCTAGGATATCATTCCATTTTGGATCAGTTTTCCGCAGAATTGCTTGGGCCAGCAACATCCCGACCGATTTTCCTCCGATAAATCCGGTTCCTATTAGCCTTTTTCCGATTTCCAGCAAATCCTCTAAATCCAAATATTGTACTGCTAGGATAAATAGGAGATCGTCTTGGATGATTGCCATCTGTAGCAAGCGATTTTTAAAATTTTCGGCTTTGACGGGTGAAATTTCCCCCAACAAAATACCCTCGAGGGTTTCCTGAGCCCGATTGAAGGTCAAATGCCAGAAATCCGGTCGACGATGAGTCACCTCAAGCCAAGCATGATCTTTTTTGGCGAGGGTTTTGGCAATGATTGCACTTTGGGTGATTGTCTCAACAGTCTCACCGCAATCGGGGCAATCGAACCATTTATGAAGCATATATATGGTGGGGCTATAGCGGTTATATGCTTTTACGGGTCGGATGTACAGGTTGCTCTCATTCTCATAGATTTCGAGCACAACCTGGGCTGTATCCTGAATATCAGTAATAGTCTTTTGATGGTGATGATTTCGAAATAGGGCGAAATACGCCACCGTATCGAATTTATATAAATAGGGGCACGTTAACATGAAGAAATTGCCAAGCATAACGTCGCTATACCATCCCACGGTCAAATCGCTGAGTGAATCAAATATGTACGCCGCTCCACGGCCGTATTCTTCGATGACATTGATAATTTGGGAAATAAATTGCTCGAAGCCCTTATCGGGCGAAAGTTCATAGACATGGGCCTTTATGTTATTGGGAACCAAATGCTCATGATGTGCGAAGCGAAAATAAATTAGGTCCTTATTTGTGTCGTTGCACTCTTGGGCGAATCTGTGAACAAAGGGAATATACTCCTCAATAACATCGACCTTCAAAACCACATTGTCTCCGGGGAGAATTCCGTGCAAGACTTGATCCAGCGCGGGAATGCCCGAACTGAAGGAGAGACTTCCATGTCGATAATTACTCATACCATGGATATGTTTGCTGTAATCCCTTTAAATATTGGGATTGTAATTTTTATTTTTGGGGATTTGGATCAAAAGGGGTTACAAATTGGAACAAATACGCATAATTCATTCCCTCTAAAGGTGGAAGATGTTCGCTTCCACATTAGTTGTTCGATTTCAGCTATGAGATTGTTTCTTGGGAAAATAAAACACCCATCAACAATAACTATTATCGGAATACAAATGTTGAATATACCAAACAGAAGTTTTAAATAATTCAACTTTCATATACAAAAATGGAGATAATTTATATGAAAAGCGAAAAAATGCAACTTGCTCTCTTGTTAGCGATTATTACAATTGTTTTCTTGGACGCCAATTCTGGGGGAAATTGGAATATTGGGTTAACATCCAATGATAAGAATGTCTCGACCATTCTAAATTCACCTCTTGGGGCGGTGAATCACGACCCAATTTCTATAGATGGGAATGCTGAGTTGGCAACCTTTATAGGGACCGAAGGGCTAAGTGGGAATGGTACTTATGCATCTCCGTACATAATTGAAGATTTTACCATTGACGCCAGTACTGCGCATGGTATCGAGATTGATAATACTGATAGCTATTTGATCATCCGAAATTGCAAGGTTTCGGGGGGCGCATCTTCCGAATATGAAGGAATATTAATACAATCTGCCTCGAACATAAATATCAGCAATAATGAAGTAACAACCAATAATATTGGAATCAATCTGTTATCGTCGAGTAATTTCACTCTTTTTATTATTGGCCAATCCAAGATCACATCTCATGGTTCCCAAAACCTTGGGGACTGTTGTCAAATCATTATTATCCAATTGAAGGATTTCCAGATTTCTAAGATTGCCAATTGATTCAGGTATGGATATCAATGCATTATTGCTAAGCATGA
>JABCSI010000001.1 GCA_018238965.1 Promethearchaeota archaeon | reverse complement strand
TTCTGAAATTGAGATAGCCATCAAAATGGTAAATGAATTGGGAAAAGCCGTTGGTGATAATGGTATATCTCAATTCTTGCCCGGTTTAAATTTTATAATGGGGTTGCCGGGTGAAACGCAAGAATCCTTAGAAATTTCATACAATTTTCTCCAATCAATATACAATAAAGGGTATCTCATTCGCAGGATCAATTTACGAAAGTTTTTGGTTCCAACAACAACGGATCCATCAACCCGTAAGTGGGTTTCCAAACATATGCATAAATTTCGAAGCAAATATTTTCATTGGAAAACGCAGATTCGAGAATCTATTGATCAACCCATGCTAAAGCGTGTTTTTCCCTTTGGAAGAGTAATAAGGCATGTGTATGCAGAAAAGCATGATGGTAATGCAACGCTTTGCCGCCAAGTCGGTACATATCCAATTACTTGCTATGTTCCAAAAATAATGCCATTATATCAATATTACGATTTAGTCGTTGTCAACTATGGATTTAGGTCTTTGACTTGTCTGGAAAATCCGATAAAGCTAATCAAATTAAGCCAAAAAGAACTGGAAGCAATTGATGGGATTGGGAAGAAGCGAGCAATAGCAATTCAAAGTTTTCAACCCCAATCTCAATTGGAATGGATGGAAATGGAATCGGAAATCCAAGATATTCGCTTACTCTTGGAAAAGGATTCAAAAATATAAGAACGCTAATGAGATTCTGTGTGGGGGAACGAAAACCAGAAAAATAAAAAAATATTGAATTTGGTGCCTATTGAATAAAAATTGGCGAGGATAGAAGGTGATGCAAAGGTTTATTTCTTCTTTCCGGCGTTAGCACACCATTTTTCTTTGCATAACCGAGAACAAAATTTATGTTCTGGAGGATCTTGCTGTAAATTCACATGGGTAACATGGCGTTTCGGCAAAGGCTTATCACACCACTCACAACGGGGCATATTTTGAATACTTTTAGGTAATTGTATTTCAGAAAACGACTTCAAATCGGAATCAAAATCAGGCATGGGAGATCACACAAGTGATATTAGAATATCTTAGTACAATTAAGGAAGGGATTTTAATATTGCGATTATAAGATTTAGGTAGTAGCGAATCTTTGAGGAACTTTCCAATTAATCTTGTTTTTTTAATATCTTGCGTCCTAATTTTGCCACTGCTAACCCTTGAAAATTAAAAATTTGAAGAATGTTTCAAAAAAGAGGAGAGGAAAAGTAAGGAAAATATATACTAAAAAAATCGAAGAAAAATATAATTATTAATCTTAGAAACTGTTTCGAGCATTTTCTACCAAAAGATTGACCTTCTCATCCAAGTTAGTTAAAATTGTAGCGAGTTCAGCCTTCATTTCGGTTTTGAAATTATCATCCTTAATTGAGGGAAGGTTGATTTCAACATTCAATGCGGCCGACTTCAACCCAGTTAAAGCATTCATAGCGCCAACAGCAATATCCGACAGTGCATTTTTGTTTCCCTTAATACCAATGTCTAGAATAATATCCAGCACAGCTTTACATGTTCGTACAGTTTCCATAGGAACAAGTGCAGCAACTTTATATTCTTCTTGAATTTTTGCAGAACGTGCTGCTTTTTCTTCATCGGTCTCCTTAGGTAATTTAAAGGCTTTCATAACACCATTAAAGGCATTAGCATCTTTATCGATTAAAAGAGTTAGTTCATTGTGAAGATCATCCAATTTCTTCTTCTGTTCCTCAAAATATGGCGATAATTCCTCATACCCCTTTTTACCAATCGTCAATCTGGCTACCATAGCTGCTAAAGCGGCACCGATAGATCCAGCAACACAAGAGGCAGATCCTCCACCAGGAGCGGGAGAATCAGAAGCTAATTCTCGAATAAATCCATGGACACTTAGATCCTTTAATTGGGGGGTTTCACTACGCGCCACTTCATCCATTTTCTTCTCAATGATTTGATTTTGCTCCCATTTATCATTGAGTTGCAAATAGAACTCAGAAGCTTCAATTAAAGCATCAACAGGAATCATACCATAGACTTCCGTTTCGGTAATCATTACTCCGAATCGAGCAGCTTCCCGTCGAACAGTCTCCACCACCATATGCATTGGAGTCTTTTTATAATTGGTGAGATTCATAGAGACTTGGACGTAGGGCTTAGTAGCAAAACCCATAGATTTGCAAAAAGCAAATCCGCCGTTTTTATGCCTAATATTCACACCGATACGTTTTGCAATTGAGACGTCATCTGTGTTCAAATAAATGTTGTAAGCAATGAGAAATTCCCTAGCACCAATCACTGTGGCACCTGCTTTAGGTAATTCGGAGGGTCCAAAATCGGGTTTACGATCAGGATTTGTTTTAATATCTTCTTTTAGTCCTTCATATTGACCTTTGCGAATATTGGCTAAATTGACTCTATCGGGTCGAGTCGCAGAAGCTTCATAGAGATAAGTGGGAATACCCAGTTCATTTGAAACTTTTTCGGCTAACTTTTTGGCTAAATCGGCGCATTCCTCTAATGTTATTCCTGAAATCGGAACAAATGGAACCACATCGGTGGCTCCAACCCGGGGATGTTCTCCCGAATGTTGGTCCATATCTATGAGTTCGGAGGCGGTTTTAATTCCCGCAAATGCAGCATTGAAGCATTCATCGGGTTCTCCAACCATTGTAACTACTAAACGATTATGATCAGGATCGGCTCGCGCATCTAATACTTTTGCGGTGCCTGCAGATTTAAGAGCGGCCAAAATAGCATCAATCTTTTCTTGGTTCCGCCCTTCGCTAAAATTGGGGACGAGTTCAATTAATGGCATAATGATTCACATTATCACGCTACGGTAGTGATGGTAGTTTGTATTTTACATAGAATTTGGTACCTTTTAAAAGTGATCCGATAACATCGGAAAGGAGATTATGTAGGGGCAAAATTGGACTGGATTTGAAACAAAAATTTATAATCCCATATAAAGAATAGTAAAAAAGCCGTAACTCATAATAGAATTGGTAAATCAAAAGAGGAAAATTCTTAGACGTTCCAGATTCTGTTCTATTCTAAAGGAGCTAATGTAAGGAGATGTTTTGAGCGTACGATGTCTGCCGCTTTATTCAAATGAGTGGACAAAACTTCATCGGCTTCAATGAATGGAATAGATTGACGGACATAAGAATGACATTTTTCTAAAATAGAAGAGCTCTTAAGCGGACGGCGAAAATCCATAGCTTGACATGCGCATACTAGTTCGATTCCTAATATTTTTTCAATATTATTAATAATTCTCAGGGTTTTCCTAGCTGAAATGGATCCCATTGAAACGATATCTTCAACACCATTGCTGGTAGGGATGGAATCCGCGCTAGCCGGAAAGCACATAGTTTTATTCTCACTAGCCAAAGCTGCAGTGCAGTATTGGGCAATCATAAAGCCGGAATTTAGTCCGGAACCTTGAATTAAATATAATGGCAGGCCATATTCACCAGTTTCCCCTAAAAGCAAATATAATCGGCGATCTGAAATATTTCCCAATTCTGAAGCTGCCAATCCAGCATAATCTAACGGTAATGCCATTGGTTCGCCATGAAAACCTCCACCTGAGATTGCGACAACCTCGTCACCATCCACAAAAATATTAGGATTATCGGTGACCGAGTTCATTTCACATATTGTTACCTCCTTTAAATGGGCTAATGCATCTCGACTTGCCCCATGAACTTGAGGCATGCAACGAAATGAATAAGGATCTTGAACTCGATTGCATTTTTCATGCGATTCAATAAATTGGGAACCATGCAATAATTTTTTTAAATTTTTAGCAACAATTTTTGCACCAGGATGGGGGCGAACTGCATGCAAACGGGAATCAAATGGAGCATCAGATCCAAGATATCCTTCCAAACTCAAGGCGCCGATTAAATCAGCATGATTTAAACAATTTTGTAATCGTTCAACCACTTTAATTGCATGGGCAGTGATAAATTGAGTACCGTTAATTAATCCAAGCCCTTCTTTTGGACCGAGAGTCATCACATGTAATTGGTGCTCCTCAAACACTTTCTGAGTAGAAATATAGGTTTTTCCACCATCGTTAGTAAGTTTCCCCAAACCAATTAATGGGAGGAAAATATGAGCTAATGGACAAAGATCTCCAGATGCACCAACTGATCCTTGTTCTGGAACTTGAGGAATGTAATTATGCTCGATATGCCATATTATGCGTTCAATCAAGTTTACAGAAACTCCGCTATATCCTTGACAGAGAGCATGAACTTTAAGAATGAGCATTAATTTCGCAATTTCCGCATCGATGGGATTCCCGACTCCAACACTATGGGATTTTAGTAAATTTTCTTGTAATTTTCCTGCATCTTCCCGGGAAATTTTTGTAGTACAAAGAGAGCCGAATCCAGTGTTAATGGAATAAACGGGCTTTTCCCCTTCGGAAATTTTTTGGACAGCATTATAACATTTCAAAACTTTACCCTTCGCTTCATCCGAAAAAATTCCATGTAATTTACCATGTGCAAGGTGCAATGCTTTTGAAATATCTAAATGATCAATTCCATATCGAAACGATTCTGACATAATATTCTCAATTTACTAAGGTACGTTCCCATAAAATAAAATTTGTTTATGTGGGTAGAAAACGGGAGCAATATGATCAAAACGTTTTAATTAGATGTGAACGATATCAAAAACGAGTATCATGTCAGATGAGATTGTGAAATTCCAATTATCTTCAGTTTTACCACCAGAACCTCTATTTGATCCTAAATATCAAAGAGCTCCCAATCGGGGATATAATCTAACTCCCGCAGAAACAAAAATTGCCTTGAAAAATGCACTTAGATATATCCCAGAAAATTTACATGCTATCCTTGCTCCTGAATTTTTAAACGAATTAACCACGCTTGGAAGAATTTATGGGTTTCGGTTCCGCCCACAAGGGTCTATTAAGGGAAAACCTATCAACGAATATATAGGTATTGAAGAAGCCAGAGCCATTCAAGTAATGATTGATAATAATCTAGATTTTGAAATCGCTTTGTATCCCTATGAATTAGTGACGTATGGAGAAAGTGGGCAAGTTTGCCAAAATTGGATGCAATACCGCTTGATTAAGAAATATTTGGAAGAAATGAAAGAAGATCAAACATTAGTGGTAATGTCCGGTCATCCTTTAGGTTTATTTCCCACGAAACGAAACGCTCCAAGAGTTATTTTCTCGAATGGTTTAATGATTGGAATGTATGACAATCCAGATGATTTTCAACGCGCCCAAGCATTAGGAGTTGCCAATTATGGTCAAATGACCGCTGGAGGATGGATGTACATTGGACCTCAAGGAATTGTCCATGGAACATATATTACTTTATTAAATGCTGGAAGGCTATATCTCGGCAAGAAAGATGATGAAGATTTAAGTGGTGTACTCTATATTAGTTCAGGATTGGGGGGGATGAGTGGGGCACAATCCAAAGCAGCAGATATAGCTGGAACAATTAGTTTGATAGCAGAAGTTGATAAATCCCGGATTGAAACTCGCCATAAGCAAGGGTGGGTCAATCGAATTTCGGATAATTTAGAAGAAGTATTTAGATGGGTGGAGGAGCACCGCGAAAAAAAGGGTACCCTTTCAATTGCCTATCATGGAAATATTGTTGATGTATGGCAATATGTGGTCGATCAAAACATTTTAGTTGAATTAGCCTCAGATCAAACCAGCTGTCATGCAGTGTATGAGGGAGGATATACCCCTGCTGGAATAACATTTGAAGAAGGAAGAGAACTTCTGAAGTCTGATCGGGATAAATTCCGTCACCTCGTTGATGAATCGTTGAAAAAACAATTTTCTTTGATTCAAATAATGACATCTCGAGGAACTAAATTTTGGGATTATGGTAATTCCTTTTTAAAAGCGGTGTATGATGCCGGGGCAACCGATGTTGCTATTGATGGAGATCAAAAAATTGGATTTGTTTTCCCATCATATGTTGAGGATATTATGGGTCCTTTATGTTTTGATTATGGATATGGTCCATTTCGCTGGGTTTGTCTTAGTGGAAAGCATGAAGATTTGTTAGTAACCGATAAAGCCGCTATGAATTGTATTGATCCAAATCGAAGGGGTCAAGATCGGGACAATTTCGTTTGGATCCGAGATGCGGATAAAAATAAACTTGTTGTTGGAACGCAAGCAAGAATTTTGTATGCTGACGGTCCTGGAAGGGTGAAAATAGCCAAAGCTTTCAATAAATTGGTGCGAGATGGTCGAATTGGAACGATTATGCTAGGTCGAGACCATCATGATGTCTCAGGTACAGATAGCCCCTTTCGAGAAACCTCCAACATTAAGGATGGGAGTAATATCATGGCAGATATGTCTCATCATAACTGGGTGGGGAATGCAGCCCGCGGAATGACAATGTGCATCTTATCCAATGGAGGAGGGGTTGGAACAGGAAAGGTTATCAATGGAGGGTTTGGTTTAGTATTGGACGGATCAGAACGGGTTGATACAATCATTGAAATTGCCTTGGACTGGGATGTTCATTGCGGAATTGCTAGAAGAGCATGGGCGAGAAATCCCCACGCAATTGAAACGGCCAGTGAATGGAATGTACGGAATCAAGGAAAGGGGCACATTACAATCCCCTTCGTTGCCACTGATGAATTGGTAGATTCAATCATCAAAAATGCTCGAAAATAGCGGAAAATTAGTTTTAATTTTTTTTTATTGAACATAACATGCTTGAGAAACTTCGAATTGATCTAGAAGTGTGGCAAAAAGTTCATCCAAACCGATTAAATCTTTGGAAGAAATGAATGTATGGGCTACAATATTTTCAAATCCAGGAATAACCAATTTTAATTTTTCCCATTTCAGATGATACAACTGTATATCTTCAGGTTGAACTAGATCGATTTTTGCTCCAACCAAAATAATTGGCATTTCAGCATTCTCGTTTAACATCAAATTAATCCAGTGAGGTACATTCTCAAAAGTTTTTATCCGGGTTGAATCATATAAAATGATTGCTCCCTTAGTTCCCTTAAGGTAAGCGTCGTGCAAAAAATGAAAACGTTTTTGCCCTCCCAAATCATATACAAGAAATGAGAGAGATTTTTCACTGTTTTCGACTAAAAAGCAGTTGAAATCGATCCCTATTGTTATTTTAGAACAATAACTAAATTTTCCAGAGGTTTTGGTGGCGAGAAGGGTTGATTTTCCCACACCTCCATCCCCTGCAAGCACAATCTTATATATTGCTTTTTTTTCCATATCATTGTTTTAGGAAAATCCTTAAAAATTGCGAGAAAGCGATCAGAATCTTTTTCAAGAATGTAAAAACAAATTAATTTCCAGTACCAGTATTATATGTATTGATTTTAAATCGGAGATGGCATCATTGGAGCTCGAAAAACAGAAAATAACTCGTTGGAAAATTAAGGAGGAAAACTTGGCTCCAATAGAAATTACCACAATAGAAAACGAGGGGGCAAAACCAGAATTTAGTTTACATCTGAGTGATATTACCCTTGCTTTGCCCGAATTCATACAGTACATTGATTACTTAAATCATATTCGTACATTATTCGATTCTTCAAACCCAAATCAAGTGAATAATCTCATAAATCAAGGAGATGATAGTAACTTACTATCTTCAAGTAATATCATTCCTTTAACTCTTCCAAAGACAGTGGATATTCCAGAAATATTTATATTTGCACCAACGGGGTTATGCTTATTTCATTTTGAATTCTATGGGCGACCGAATCCAAATCCATTAAATCAAAATTTAATCTCTGGATTGTTTACAGCCATCAATATATTTGCTGATAGAATGGGATGGAAGGATGGCCTAAATTTAATTCGAGCCGATGATGTAGAAGTTCGGTTTCATAAGGGGGAAAGTATTATCATTGCGGTATTATCAAATAGGGAGATGAAAATCAACTATCTAATCGAACCGATATTGGAAGATTTGGCTTTTGAATTAACATCTACTTTTGAAAAGGAATACCAAGAAGTCTTAAATTTGACTGTTTCAAGCGGGATATCCAATCCAAATCAATTTTCATCATTTTCGAATTCTGTGGACCGTATTTTTATTACTTTTCGGAAACAAACCTTCGAATTATATCAAAAATTGATATTACACGAAGCTATGTATTTCGAGATCCCAACCGATAAATGTACTCATTTAATTCATCAATTATCTGAAGGGCGTAGTGTGGTAAATGAATTAGGGGAATTAATGAAGAAATATCCCAAAATAAAATTGGCGATAAAAAAAATCAATTATGAACAGGGCGCTTTATGGAACTTGTTTAAAACCCCAATTTATGATGTATAAACGCAACACCTTATTATTGCCCCAAATTGTGATTTAATTATGGAATTCAAACTCGAAACTGATATTTTACCCACATTAGATTGGATTATCGAAAACGAGAATCACCAAGGTTTGCAGAAAACCGAAATTTTCTATTTTAGTTTGACAACATGCGCTTATTGTAAAAAAGGGATTCAATGGTTAAAAGATAAGAATGTAGCATTCAAATGGTTGTATATAGATCACTTAGATCTCGAGATCAAATCTGCAATTAAAAAGTGGGTACAGAAAAAATATGCTCTCCGTTCTCGAATGGCTTCTCCATTCGTGATTTTCCGGATTGATTCGCAAGATTTCATATCTAATGGTTATGATCCGGAATATTGGAATGCTAAAGTAAGATAAAACTCAAATCCGAGAGAATTTAGCTAAATATAAGCGTGCTTTTTCTTGTTTTTTCTTCCACTTCTTTCTTTTGAAGAAGAAAATTTGTTTGATGTCCATAGCTAGAAGACGTTCGGCTTCACGCTTTTTTTGCTCGATCATCTCAAATTCAGTAAGCTGATATTCATGCTCGCTTGTAAATTGTTTTTCCATGTCGAATAGTTGCCATTTTACTAAAAATGGACTTGATTGCTTTGAAGATTCAAAATCTCCTCGCTTTTTTTCCTCTACTTCGTAGGTATAAAATTCAGGAATTATATCTTCGAGCAGCACATTATTTAATTCTTGAGCATATTCATTCCGGAATTCAAGCCATGTTCGATAGCTACCCTCAACTGATTCAGAATCTTGCAAATTGGAATGAGTATGGATTACCTGTAGTTCTTTTTCTGTTGGAACCAGAATTGTCCGTGAAATTCGAGGCCGTAAATGATACTTAAATTTGATCGGTCCAGTTTCCTTTAAGTTAGTTAAGTGCCAAGACAATTCTAAACCTTCCTTACGTAATTTTTTAGTGGGAAGACATCTCGCAGATTCATTATTAATTTCAACATCCACCACCTCATAGTTATATGGGATCATATCTTCAATAAATGCATCCTCAATAGGATCTTCTTCCTGATTATCAACGCTAATAGTTAGTTCAGCAATGATATTGAGATTTGGTTGATTTGATTCAATTTCTTCGAAATCCAAATCTGGTGATATCATAAATTCTTCATTGATTGGCAATACTTTTCCAGATGCTAACTGAATTGCCCCATTTCGTGAACCGGCATGATTAACTTCAACACGATGGGTTTCAAGTATTTTATCTGCTTCGTTTAACATTTGGTCTAATTGGAATTTATCGATTTCCAACTCTTCAAATGGAATTATTTCTAAATTAGGTGCAACATCAGGATCAATATTAATTATATTTTCAATATGATTCATATTTCGGTGAATTTTATTGATTTCTTCCCATTTTTTTTTGTTCTGTTGAAGTTGATTAGCCCGAAATTTATCTAATAAATTCGAATATTTCGATTTAATTTTTTCATCTGATTCATCCTTTAATATGGCTAAAATATTCTTACAATTCATAAGTGCTGCAAGATTTTCTTTTTGTTCCATGCAGACTGTGAGTATCTTATCTAATTCCTCAATGAGACTTTCCCGATCTATATTTTCCAATCCTTGCTCCAAATACATCAAGCGATCAATATGGGAAGTGACATCTGGCTGATTTTTAGAACCATTAATTTCATTTTTCAAGGATCGAGGTTTTTCTGTCATTTTTTACCAGTTTGAATAAGTTTCTTAGGTTGAAAATTGTGCGGGGGACTATTATAATAAGTTGAAATCTACTTGGGATAAATATTCGGTAAAATTTCCAAACGGTGTAACATTTCCGGCAAAATTTATTATATGAATTTCATATTTCTCATAAAAAATTTGATTAATTCTACGTAAAATTCCAACAACCAAATTCTCAGGAACGGTTAATAGGGATCGCCCCAAAATATGCAATTTTTGCTTTGGTTCAGCGTAAATTGTGAATCTACTATCCCCAATCACAAAGGATTTCAATGTTTCTTTCGTAATTTCTATTGATAGTGAGTGGAGAGCACTAACAAACCCCCCAAAGAGAGAAGGGTTCAATTTCAAGTTAGGATTATATGAATATATTTCAATCCCATTTTGGGTAAATATCCAGAGATCTTCCAAAGCCCCAATGCGAGATTCCCTTGAAAGAGGAGTATTCTGAATTTTAAGTTTAAGTGAATCGAATTTTCTTTGGTAATACGCTTGATTTTCGTGTTCTTGTTGAGCTTTGTATATTTTAATGACCAAATATAGGGTATCAAGTTCATTTTCCAAAGGAATCTCCACATTTTGGTAGGTGTTCAGTGCAGCAAATAGCTGTTTTAATGCATCTTTGATTTCACCAATATGAAATAAGGAATTTCCCAACTGATATCGAAATTCAGCAATGATTAATTGATCAGTATAGACATATTGGCTAAAGGATTCTAAAGCATGTTGCAAAAGAGTGATGATTTCTTGATGGTGCCCCATCTTTTTATGAAATTGTGTCAAATATTGCAGAATTGAAATAATTTTTTGGAAATCATGAATTTCCTCTGCCAATTCAAGAGCTCTTTTCATAAATTCAAGTTGTGATCTATAATCTTGTAAGAATCCATAAATATTAGCAATAATTTGGAGGATCTCAATTTGTTGATTTTTATCTTCCAGTTTCACCCATAGGTCTTCAGATTTTAAATAGTATTCAATTGATTGATTTATTCTATTGTTAAAGATATCTGTTTGCAAGAATTGAAACCCTTTCCGTTTTATGTCGCGCAGATTCATAGAAAAGGTGATTTGACCTAATTCCGAAAAAACCTTAGCTAATTGGATCTGATCTTTTGATGAGGATTTGGAATCTTCCTGCAGTAGTGAAATTGATTTTAACAGGTTCTCGCTTGCCTCTTCATTATTATTTAATTTTGCTTGAGATCGTCCGAAGAAAATATAGTAATGAACTAAATTAATGAAAAGAATCTTATTGGAATCAATTTGGGAGAAAAAATGTATTGCCTTATCAAAATTTTCTAATTTATAACTACAATAAGCTATATTGAAAGTAGATATTTCCCAATATTGTGAATGAGACATTTTTTGAGCCAAATCTTGGTTTAGTTCAAAGTAGGGAATGGCATTAATATATTTCTGCAGTTGCAAGAGAATATTTCCCAGCAAAAAACTACACTCTAGTGTCATTTTTGCTTGTTTTTCCTCTTGAAATTTGGAGATCGCGCGTTTAATTAATGGATATGCCGATTTCCACTTTCTTTTTTGATAATAAATGATACCTTTTTTAAAATCAGAAACTGCAGAAGTTAAAGAGTAATTTAAATCAATGGAACCTTCATCTTCACTATCTCCCATATGTATTTCGCTCCAATATTAGCCTTTCATTACTTTAATGCTAATTTTGATCAAATTTTCAGATAATTTCGTATTTTCCCTTAAAATTAAAATTTTCACTGATAATTAATATCGTATTCTATCCTATAATAATTTCCATCATTCTATTTCCAAAAAGTTATCGAAATTTGAAATTTAGGGCAGTGAATATTTTCCAATGATTTTTTATAGTCCAAACTAAGTATTTTAGTATGTCCAATCAATCGATATACCAAGATTTAGAAGCCCGTATCTCAGAAATATTACATGTCAGTTATGCGACTTCGATTTTGGCTTGGGATATGCGTACGTACATGCCTCAGAAAGGTATTGATCAGCGTGGTACTGCCATGTCTCTTCTACAAAAAATCAATCATAATAAGCTCACACACCCAAAGATGGGAGAACTGCTCAAAACATGTCAAGAACTCCCAGATCTTACGCAGGCTCAACAACGCGAATTATATCTTTTAGAGCGGGAATACAATCGGGAAACGAAAATACCCGCGGATTTTGTTGCCAAATTTTCTAAAAAAGCTAGTATTACTGAAAATCTATGGGTTAAGGCACGGAAAGCAAATGACTTTTCCCTTGTAAAAAAAGATCTGGAAGAATTGGTGGGATTGGTCCAAAAAAAGGCAGATTACATTGATAGTTCTAGACCTGCATGGGATGTATTAGCAGACGAATATGAACCAAATGTCTCTGGGGAACAAATAACTAAATGGTTTACGCCCGTTCGGGATGCAACAATTAAAATTGTAAAAAATTACCAAAACGCTATTCAAGATTGTTATGACGTTCCCAATCCCTCATTATTGGATGCACCTGCAACTAAAGCGCAATTACAACAAGTTAGTAAATTACTGATGGATTTTCTAGAAATGGATCCTGAACGCGTCAGAGTCGATGAGACCGCTCATCCTTTTACAACCGGAATGTTGGATGATGTGCGTATAACTACCCATTATCAAGAAGGTCAACCAATGGCCTCGTTTACATCGGTTATGCATGAAGCTGGGCATGGACTTTATGACTTGAATTTACCCCGGGATTCCGCATTCACATTACGGGGACAGGCGATTTCAATGGGGATTCACGAATCCCAAAGCAGATTTATTGAAAATATTGTAGGAAAAAACCCTGCGTTTCTTGAGTATATATTTCCCAAGCTGCAAAAAATATTACCGCCCTTTGGAGCCTTCAATTCCACTCAATTTATCCGAGCTTTAAACGCGATTCAGAGTTCTAAAATTCGTATTTATGCTGACGAAGTTACTTACAGCTTGCATATTATTTTACGGTTTGAAATCGAACGGGATCTGTTTTCTGGAAAAATTTCGGTAGATGAATTGCCCCAAGTATGGAATGAGAAGATGGATCATTATTTACAACAAGAAATTACCAATGATGCAGAAGGTGTCTTACAAGATACGCATTGGTATGCAGGATTATTTGGATATTTTCCTGATTATGCGCTGGGAAACTTATATAATAGCCAAATGTTGCATACAATGGAAAAACAAATCCCTGAGTGGGAAGATCACCTCCGTCAAGGAAAATTTAGTGAAATAAAGAAATGGTTGGTTACAAATGTTCATCAAATCGGAAATATGTATGATCCAGTTCCCTTTATCGAAAAATTATCCAGTGAACCCATCAATCCTCACTATTTCATCGATTATGCTGAAATGAAATTCGGTAAAATCTTCGATTTCTAAAGCCCTATCTATTTCAGTTTTTTTTCTACACTATTCTAAATACTTTATGGTAAAGGCGCACAAACTTTTTCAGTTTTAAAAGATTTTCAAAACCAACGTTTCGTGAAATTTTATCGAAATAGGATTGAGTGAAATAATTATGTCTGAAATCGTGAAAGACGCACCCCGTTTCCTCGTTAGGTTCCATGGAAGAGGGGGACAAGGAGCAGTCACGGCAGCACAACTTTGTTCAATGGCATTTGATGGTCCGGCAACTTGTATGCCAACATTTGGAGCAGAACGTATGGGATCCCCTGTTGCTTCATTTGTTAAAATGTCACAAAATTATGAAAAGGTCAGAACCAATGAACAAGTCTATTCTCCACAATATGTTGCTGTTTTGGATGATTCTTTGCTATTTGATGTTGATTGTACAGCCGGAATGGTACCTGGAGGCTTTTTAGTCATTAATACATGCCGGCCAATAGAAGAAATCAAGGAAATTATTGGAAAAAATAACCCTCTTGCAATCCATATTGCACTGATCGATGCAACTAATCTTGCACTTGAATATTTAGGGAGAAATATTACCAATACATTGATTTTGGGTGCATTATTGAAAGTTGCCCCCGAAATTTTTACACTTGCCCAACTAACCGATGCAATTGCTGAACAATTCAGTCCAAAAATTGCCCAAAAAAATATAGACGCCATTAAAGTGGTACCCGATGCAACACAAGTGTTTATGGATGAAAATGCACCGGAATTATCCTACGATAAAGATTTCAAAACTGCTTGGAGTCATATCAAAATAGATAATATTGGTGCAAAAGAATGGGATCTAGCAGGTGTTTGGCATGTTGATCAAATAGATGGAGGATCTCGCCGTGTTAATACTGGAGCATGGGGCATTTCAGTTGCCCAATACCACCCCGAATATTGCATTCAATGTGGCAATTGTGCCTTCATTTGTCCCGATTTTTGTATTTTACGGGAAGAAAAAGATGGAAAATGGGAAGTAGTCGGAGTTGATGAATTCCATTGCAAAGGCTGCGGAAATTGTGTGGAAGTATGCCCTGGTAAGAAAGATAAAGAAACTGGTGAAAAGCATAAGGCTTTGACCATGAGGATGAAATGTTAAGGTGAAAAAAAAATGTCAGTACAACCAATGAACCCATTCTTTAAAAAAATCAAAGAACCCGTTGAATTAACAATGACTGGTAACTACGCGGTCGCCGGGGGAGTTACACAAACTGATCCTGATGTGATTTGTGCCTTCCCGATTACGCCTCAAACCCAATCAGTAGAAGGACTATCCGATGTTGTCAACCATGGTCGATTAAAGGCAGCTTTTGTAAATGTAGAATCCGAGATCGCAGCTTTAGCATATAGCACAGCTACATGTGCAGCTGGGGCGCGAACGTTTATTGCCACGGCCTCCCAAGGATTATTATTAATGGCTGAATGTCTACCAATGCCTGTTGGATGGCGTGTACCTTTAACAATGATGATTTCAGCAAGAGCATTTAATTCCCCAAATATTTCAATTTGGAACTCTTGGGAATTCACGTTATTGTCAGGATTTGGCTGGAATTGTATCGTCTCGGAAAATGTCCAAGAAACATATGATGCTTCCATCATCGCTTCACGAATTTCTGAAGATACTTTGTTTCCAACCCATTTTGTGCATGATGGATTCATTATTTCCCACAGTGCTCAAAAATTCATGGCAATCCCCGATGAAGATGTCTTGAAATACACTCCGAAGAAACCTCGACATCATATACAAACCCAAAGACCCGGAACATGGGGAAGTCTTATTACTCCAGATTACTTTATGGAAGGACGGCTTGCCCTTGAATTGGAAAAGAATACTGTTCTGGATAAAATCGAGACAGCATTCCGAGATTTTGAAAAAATGACGGGACGTGCGTACCATTCAATTGAAACCTATAATTTGGATAACCCTTCCAAGACTGTCTGTATAACGATGGGCTCCATGGTAGGAAATATCTTAACTTGGATGGAAGATAATAAAGAAATCGGTTTAATAAAACTCCGAACCTGGCGACCCTTCCCTGCAGAACAACTCCGAAAAATTATCGAGGATCATAATATCGAAAAAATCTTCATTCTTGAGAAAGATGATGATTTATCTGGTCATCTTCCTCCCGTGGCTGCATCTATAAGTACATCTCTTGTTGGATTGCCAATAATCCTCAGATCCTTTATTGTTGGATTGGGTGGTCGGGATGTAACCAAAGATGAAATACAATATGCAACCATGAAGATGAGGGATGTGAACGATAATCGTGGAAAATTGTATGATTATCTGGGAGTCCGAGAAAGCAAAGGCAAAATGTGGGAGGTTAATTTCTAACCCGAGGTGATTATGAATGACTACAACCATAAAAATGGAAGACATTTTAGCTCGTTCCGAGCGTAACACTGTTTTATATATCGGGTATGACAATGAAGCATTCATGAATACCGGTATTCAAGAAAGTGGAACCACCCCCTACGGTGCCTCTACCACAACTGGTCCTGGAGGAGAACTAATAAAGGGAAAAATTGGTATTAAAGAAGATTATTTGCCTGGTTTCTCCTTATTAGGTCACAAAAGCGCCTATTTTGCCACCGCCAATGTCGCCTATCCAATGGATTTCATAGGTAAAGTAATGGATGCCATGAAAACACCGGGAGGCGGGTTTATTCAAATTTATGCCCCTTGCCCAAGAGGTTGGCGCCATGATGGTGGAGATACAAATCGGATTGCAAAAATTGCTACTGAATCAGGATATTGGCCGTTAATAACTATTAAGGTTAAAAATGGTGAACCCACCTACTACTATAACACTGTACCTGGAATGGCTAAACCTGAGAATGAAAATGATTATATTGGAACCAACGATGAGAAATTGATTGAACTTCTGAAATCTCAAGGAAAATTCCGTCATCTTTTCAAACCTGAATTCCTAGAAACGAATATCGATGAACTCTTCGGTCAAGTAAAAGCTCGCAATGCCAATCTTAATAAATTATTGGGACAATTTGGAGTGGACGACCGCAAACTTCGATATTCTGTTAAGCATTCCAAAGTACCACCTCAAAAACATCTGAACCCAGGTCATGGTTTATGCGGAGGGTGCGGTGCAGGTTTTATGCTAAACCAATTAGCATCAGCAGCTCAATTGGTTGCCAAAGAAAACATCATCTATGTGAATAACACATGTTGTGTGGAAGTATCGACCAGTAAAGACGATGTTTCTAGTTGGAATGTCTCATGGATGCACCAACTCTTTGAATCAGGTGCTACTGTCGCAGATGCAATTTCTACCGCCTACCGAATTATGTATAACAAAGGAATCAAGAAAGAAGTGCCATATGTTATCCATATAGGTGGAGATGGATCCACTGTGAATATTGGTTTCCAATTCCTTAAATCTGCGATAGTTAGAAGCTCAAGCTTCCAAATTATGAACAAAGATTTAAAAATCTAATCAGATTTTGCACAATTTTTTTTATGTTATTTTTTTTATCATCTTCTCCAACCAATAATTGATTTCACCGAAAATTTAAATATTATTGATGCTATTAGTTTCCTATCAAGTTATTACTCTGTAGATGAATCTTATGCACCCACGAACGCTACCTTTAAATTCTGTGTCTAATTTTAAGTTTAATCTACAGTGCGAATTCTGGCCTTGGCAATAGCTCTAAGATAGCTTTGGAATGAAATGCGAGATATAAGCTAACTTAGAGCGTCTGATTTTGATTTTGTAAATTTCTTATCTTTCAAGATTTTTCCTATAAGAACTTTACCGAATCACTGAAACCTAATAAAAATTGAAGAGGATCCCATATAGTGGATATGAGATGCCATCTGAACTAAGATACTTTAGGATTCAGGATAATCTTCGTTGTAATACGTCTGCATACTCGTTCACAGCTATCTGGAATATTAAATTTGCCAGCTTCCAGATTTCATCAAACTTGAATATTGACGGTGAAAAAAGAATGACTATCCAAGGAAAAAAAAATTCAAATCCAGAAGAAATATATAGAGAAGTCAATATCTCCCCTATATCGAATCGAGTTTTACTCAATCCAAATGAAATTCCAAAAGAATGGTTCAATATTGTACCTTATCTTCCTGAGAAGCCTTTTCCTGCACTCTTAGCAAATAATAAACCTGCCAGTTTTGAAATCATGACACAATTATTCCCAACCGAATGTGTCATACAAGCGGGATCCCAAGAGGAATACATACCAATTCCGACCAAAATCCGCGAATTATATGCTCTATGTAATCGACCAACGCCCTTACAAAGAGCATTTCAACTAGAGAAGGCGATTGGAGTTGATAGTGATCGTGTGAAAATCTATTTTAAATGTGAATTTGTAAGTCCAACTGGCTCTCATAAAACCAATACTGCGATTGCACAATCATATTACGCAAAGATGGAAGGAACTAAAGGATTTGCTACGGAAACAGGGGCAGGACAATGGGGAAGTGCGCTTTCAATGGCAAATACTATGATGGGATTAAACACTAAAGTATTTCAAGTAAGAGCTTCCTATAATGATAAACCGGGACGTAGAGTAATGATGCAGAATTTTGGCGCTGAATTATATCCATCTCCTTCAAACATAACCCAAACTGGACAAAAATTTTATTCTAAAAATCCAGATCATCCGGGAAGTCTTGGAATCGCAATTTCCGAAGCTGTTGAAACGGCAATGACTACTCCCAGATATAAATATGCTTTAGGTTCTGTCCTTGATTTTGTCCTTCTTCATCAAACTGTTATTGGATTGGAAGCAAAGATCCAAATGAGCAAAGTTGGAGAAACACCTACGATTATCATGGGCTCAATTGGAGGAGGAAGCAATTTCGCAGGATTAAGTTTTCCCTACATCAAAGATAAACTTACAGGTGATAACCCGAATTTGGAATTTATCGGAGTTGAACCCTATGCATGTCCTTCTTTAAGCAAAGGAAAATATACTTGGGATTACGGAGATTCTGCCAAAATGGCCCCTATCGTGAAAATGTATTCGTTAGGTGCGAATTTTATTCCTCCGACAGTTCATGCAGGTGGCCTACGATATCATGGAGCTGCCCCATTAGTATCTATGCTCAAAAACCATAAAATAATTGATTCTGTTATGGTTCATCAAATAAAAACCATCGAAGCAGGAATTTTGATGGCACGTACCGAGGGGATCCTCCCTGCTGTTGAAACTAATCATGTAATTGCGGCTGTAATTGATAAAGCCGTTGAAGCTCAAGAAAATGGCCAAAAATCAACAATTTTATTCAATTTCTCAGGTCATGGATATTTTGATACGCACGCATATGAGAGTTATCATGCAGGAACACTGGTGGATTATGAATATCCAGACGTTGCAATACAGCAAGCTATGAAAGACTTTCCTGATATTGATGAATCAATAATCTAATAGCATGAAATTCATGGAAAACATTTTTTTCAATTTTTTTCAATTTTCTTTAACATTTTTGTCGTTCGTTTTTTCATCCAATTCCACGGATCTGAATTTTCCTTTGCATGTAATTCGGAATTTTCAAAAATTTGGATATAATTCTTCAAGTCAAAAGGTCATTATGTGTGATGTCTGGTATTGATTAGGATTCTCGACAAAAAATTTTATGCGTTCTTGTGGGAAAAATTGCGGGAGGATAAATGAAACATCTTACCTTAAATGAGAAATATTTGAAGAGTGCAGATGATAGATTTTTTTCTCGATCCCCTTCTTTTATTTTTGTGGGAAATAAAATGTGCGTTCGATGTAATTCGGCTTAGGAAATCTGCCAAAATTCAGAAAATATCCCAAACATTTAAATATGGATAGAAGTATTATTAGATTATATCCACGGAGGATATATTTAAAAAGTGATTATTATGGCAAAGAAACCAGCAAAGAAAAAGAATGCAAAAAAGACTGCAGCTCGCAGTTCTTACATTGCAAAGGCACCTATCCGACGATTAATGAAGAATGAAGGCGCCTCCCTTGTTGCCGAAGACGCTTTGGAATTTTTAATTGAACTTTTAACCAAAGCCGCCCAAACAAAAACGAAAGAAGCAATCAAATTGGTCAAAGCCGATAAGCGCAAACGCGTTACTGCAGCCGATATTTCAGCAGCATAATTTAATTGATCTTATCTTTTTGTATAATTTTTTTTATTTCATTTTAATCCCAAATTGGAATTCATTAACAGATTAAGAGGAGTTTTTTTAAAAACCCGAGGGTTTCTTCTAGTGATACTATATGGTTGAAATATCCCACCACGATTTTTATCATAATGGTCTAATATATACCCTCAAGTGGGCAGAATCTCGCTTTTCGCGACCTGTCATTGTTCAGAAGTATGGATCTCAATTATTGAAGTTTATTCGATTTACACAATCGGGAGGATTTCCAGAATCCTTTTTCAATCAACGAAATGGGCTGAGATGTTCATCTTTTCGAATTAAGAATTTGATAACCCATGGACAGAAAAAAATTAGTCTCCAACTCATTAAAAATCATCATGTATCGGTAATTACAAAGAAAAATGCAGAAAATTTCCCTATCAAATCGATCGGTAAATTACCCCGGATGGCTCAAATTTGGTACGACATAAATTGTCAATTGAGTGATGGAAATCCAGGGCATGATCCAATTTTAACGAAGATATTGGAGATAAATGAGCAAGCATTAGCAACAGAATTACCAATATGGACGGTAACACTGGATGCCATAAATAATCGAAATATTCAACCCTCCCAATTTAATTGTGATGCCGATGAGATATTCACTGGACATATTGATATTCTTCTTTATGATGAACGAGATGGTTCTTTAATAGTTGCAGATTATAAACCGGAGGGGAGCTTCCTAAGGTCTCTCCCCCAAGTTGCAATTTATGGATTAGTATTAAAGCAAATCATTGGATATAATAATGTTAAGTGTGTTTCCTTTGATCGTGAATCAGCATGGGTATACAACCCTGAAATTATCCGCACAGTGATACCTGAATATCTAAAAATGTATGGAAATCCTGATTTAGAATGGCTAAATGTGGTTTATTCGCTTTAATGAGGGAGTTTGATAAACCGCAAATGTATTTGTTTTTTATTGGAATATTCTTTTAAGATGATTGAGTGCAATGGATGATTATCAAAAAATTCGATTTGAACACAATCGAATCGAATATGTGTTCAAATGGGCCAAAAAAAGGGATGTAATTGCACAAATTCCTATAGAATCCGCAAAAAAAATTACAGAATATTTTCAGGTTATCTCCCAAAAGAACATTCCTCATGATTTATTTAATAATCCTCGAATTCTAAGATGTTCTAGTTTCCGAATAAAGCATCTGCATAGAGGAGCACAAACAGAAATAAAATTAAGCTTAATTGAACAGAATAAAATCATACCATTTACGATTTCTACAGTAAACAAATCCCCTGAACTTTCACACATCTGTTCTTTGATTGAAATTACAAAAGAAGTTTTTATAGAGTATGAGAACCAAGGATTTTTAGATTACAAGCCATCCCACGATGATATTTTGACCCAAATCCTATTAACCCACGATTTCACATTATCCACAGAAGTTCCTGTCTGGACCCGCCGAAAATCTTCATTAGAACAATTTATTATTTCTAAGGATAATGAACCTTTGTTTAATTGCCAGTTTCCTCATTCGATCACAGGCCATATTGACCTTCTTATGTGGGATCCTCACGAAAAATGTCTAATCATCGTCGATTATAAACCTGAAGGTTATTTTTTACGATCATTACCGCAGGTAGCCATATACGGGTTAATTTTACAAAATAATCTCCAATTAGAAAAGGTTTTATGCGTATCCTTCAATAAGGATGAAGGATGGTTATATGATCCAAGAATATTACTCTCAGATATTGATGGGGCAATCAGCTTGTATGGAAACCCCTCATTAAAATGGAGAAAAATCATAAAAGCATTTAAACTGAAGAAAAAGGAATGCAAATAATTGCCAATAACCAAAAATTTAGTGAGTAATCAGTCATTGGGATAAAAATTTTCGCTATTTTGAAGATTTTTCTTGTTTTTCGGATTCTCCAAGATTTTTCTGTTCTGAAGGAATAAAATCGTTTTTCAAATAAAATCCGATTCCGATTAGAGCTCCAATATTTAAGATTGAAACAATGGACCCAATTAAAAATCCATTTGCTTGAGAAAGCCGCAAAAATATTCCAATAATTGGAGCAATCATAAGCCCTAATGCAGAAATTAAGGCTTTCATACCATATTCTGTGTTTATTGAAATTCCCATAGTAATCTAAAGCTTGAAAAAGGATAATAAAATTAAAATTTTTTTGAACGAACAATTGGGTTTTGTAGTGCTTGTAGATTTCTAAGGCAAATAATTTCTCGATACAAAAAAATTTATCTCTATAGGGAAAAAATGGGGACAAATTTAATGATGAAGTATATTTTCATCGGTTTTTGCGTAAATTCGCCTTAAATTTCTTATAAATTGCTTTATCAAGATATTTTCCGATTCGATTGACAATTTTAAAGCCTACATCCCGAAGTTCTCCATCCAAAATTTCTTTTGAGATTTCCCGTGTTATTTTCGTTTTTAACCTTCCTTCCATCTCTTCTTGCATATAACCTCGGATTTCATCCCGTAATTCTCGGAAAGTGGGAATTTTAATTTTTGGCCATAAATATTGAATTCTATTGAGTGTGAAAGAGTAGAATTGCGCAGTTAAATCCAATGGAGTAGCATCCAAATTATGTGAAGGATGCTTCTCACAAGGAGAAGTCGTTGTATCTTCTCCACATTCATCACATATTTGCCGTGAACCTAATCTAGCATGAATTAGAAGCCCCTCTAATCCCATTTTGCTGTCTTTTTCACTCCAGTAGAAAGAAGTTGGATTTACTGTAACAGCCGAGATTGAAACTAACGAAGTTGTAATTTTTCGTTCAATCCAGTTCAAAGTACTCAGCTGCTGTTGGGATTTAATATTTTTCTTTTTCTCTTTCTCGGATTCTTCAAGATCTTCATTTAACTGTTCCCGATCCTTTCGAATTTTTAACCGTGATAACTTAAACCTCTCCAAAATTTCGTACGCAAATATATAGGACACTGGAGATAATTTTTCAGCTGGTAGCCTAATTGAAGCTACATCTGCGTAAAATTGGGCGGGTTCTTCTTTAAAAATTTTTAGAGCTCGATTCAAGGTGGTATCAAACAGACGAGCATAAATAAACGAATTTACAAAGAAACTTTGATTCTGGGCATCCAAAACAAATGCAATTTCTTCCTGGCGATTTAACAAACGTTGGATGATCAATTCCTCAATCTTAACTCTAATCCAATCTTCCTCTTGCGTGGAATCAAAGATTCGTTTCAAACCGAGAAGAATTATTCCTTTATCATCTTTCACTTTCATGAAACTTTCATATATGCGGGCAATTTGAACACAAATTTTTGCAAAAAGTGTAAAATAGATTTGATTTCCAATCTTTGTATTAATTTGATCAATATCATAGAGCAGACTATAATTGGATAAATGACCTGAGATGGGATATTTGGGTTGGATGGTGGATGAAATGATAACACGCTTCATGTAGATTTCTTTTATTAAATTCAAATTCAATTTTGCAAGATCACACGCTTGGTGTAATATTTCCAGTTCTAATTCATCATTAGTGACTAATATCTCTGCGAGAGTTTTTGAATCTTTTAAATTGTTATTGGAGTAAATTTGATCGATGAATTTCTGCACTGTGGCTAATTTTTGGTCGTGTTCTTCGATTTTTAAGAAATCAATCTGAGATAACTGGTTCATATGGACATCGTGGAGAAATTTGGATGTCTCAAATCCTTGAATTTCACTAAATTGGTTAATATTTTCGAACCCAAACTCTTTCAGATACATGTGTAATTCATTTTGATTCATATCCAACAAGTTTTGCAGGAAATAATCAAAATTTGAAGGATTGGCTAAGGCTTTTTCTTTGATTTGCTGAACTAGCCAAGTTTTCAGTCTGGATTCCAATTGTTCAAAATGAATTTGTTCCGAATTTGCCTGCTTGAGCTTTTCGAAGAAAACAATCTTAATTTTTGTGGCTTCTAAAAATTGGGTGAGCCTCTCTTCTGATATTGGATATCGAGTCATTTGATAATCTAGAATGAGATCGGTGATTTTTTTAATGGGTTTTCGATCATGATGAAATTCTCGTAATGATTTAAATTTGAAATCATTTTTTATTCGATTATGAATGAGTTTAATTGTCGACAATTCCATGTATTTATCATCTGTAGATTCATTTACCAGTCTTTTCTCTAGATCTACAGAAGTGGGCTTAATCCCCGCAGAAGATTTCAAGATTGCCTTTTTTGCCATCTTTTTAAAGCCGATCCATTCACCGATGTCATCTAACCAAAATACATCAGCGTAAATTTGAAACGACTCATAAAGAAAATCTTCCAATTCATTTCGGAGAGTTTCATTCAAGGAAAATTCTTGAAGTCCTGCTATGTTTTTCAAATTCTCGATGATTTTCTGTTCATAGGATAAAAATTTTGACAAGAGATCGATTTCTTTGGCTAATGAATCCTTAAATAATAGAGATATTTCTTCATATAATTCTTGTTTTTCTTCGACTTCTTGAATGTTCTCATTGGTTTCTCGCGATATCATGACTTCTTTCGATTTGGTACGGATCCCCACGTAATGATAACATTGAATTGCGCAAGCACCTACAAGAAAATTTGAGAGGGTATTTTGGGTGGTTGTAAGCTTATAAATTTCTTTACGATTTTGCGATCGTTTGAACCTAGTTAAAAGCAAATTAATAGTCTGAAAATATTTTTCTGAACTCTCCTCCGCAGTGGAAGAGGTGATAATGGCTTTAATATCGCTCATTACAATCCCTCCGTTGATCTTGTGCCTATTTTAGCATTTGGTTTCAAATCAGACTTACTTTCAGATTTCATTCCTTTGAAATTTGTCGACAATGTCATTTTTACAAATTTATCCCTTAAATTTTGAAATTCCAATTTATGTGTGATGGGTAATTTCTCTCCAATAGATGCATCCAGCGAATGGAGATTTAAGACCATGGGAAACGGTAAGAGGCTACTGAAATATTTCATTTCTTCACCCACCACATAACTATACAATGATTTATCCGTAGCAAAACTTTCTCTGAGATCTTTCATTTCAGAAGTCATCACCTCCTCCATTGTTCTTAGAGGTCCGATTATTTTCGAGATAGGATAGAATTTGTTGAAACGGGTTAAATTTTCAATGGATACATAAAATATCTGGCGAAGATAGTCCGGAAATTGATCAAGAATCTCCAATCCTTCAATATATGTTTGGTAAATTTTGACCAAATCCCGATTTTGAATGCTGGCAATGGCATGTGTATCAATATATGTTTTCATAGGCTCGATAAATCCCTCTACACTGGTTTCTTTCTTCACCCGATTGCTAATTGATTCAACAAAAATGGAGATTATTTTATTTTTGGACCAAATGCTCCCATTTTCTTTATCGATCTCATATTGGGTCTGATTTGGAGTAATAATGTCCGAGATATAACCGTAGATAATATCTCGCCAATTTAAATTAAAAGCCGCGATGCGCCCCTGTTTCAGGAAATTAATGAATTCTGTCCCAAAATTCAAAGGGCTAAATTCGAGATCCTCTGGAAAATATTTTAAAAATTGCTGGAAAGTGGAATTTCTGAGAATTAACCCCCAGATAAACTCAATTTCTTCAGTAAAAGTCGCTAATTTCTGAATATGGATTAAAAATTCTGGTAATTCGGAAAACTTCCGGCTACAGTAATCCAGCAGATCACTAATTTCAATAGTGGCAGTTTTAATGAAGGGTTCAATCATGGTTTTTGCTAGCGTTTTAAACTCCAAGAGTAGATGAACTTGATTACGAACGAGTTTCTCCTTAGATTTCAATTCATATTCCGAGGAGAGATATTTCTTAAACTTTGCTAAATATTTCTCACCGAGGATTAGAATGGATTGATTTTCAATTGTAAAGAGATTTCGATACAATAATTGCATCAATTCGTCAATAATGGCATCATAATAGAAAAATTGCATATAGTATTGATATAACCGATTGATTTTTTGCAAACAATCTTTCATTGCTTCATGTATATAGAGCAATGGAGTTTGTAATTCTGCAACGCGAATTTTATCATAGGATTGAAACGAATACCGGAAATTTTTCAGGTGATTTAAGACAATCTGACCTAAGGAGAAGATAAATTTCTCTTTTAGGGAAGATTCGTTACTGATGCGAAATCGGGAGTTATAGTCTTCCTCAATTTCTTTAATCGACTTCAAAGCGATCAGATTTATGTATTTTTGGTATCTTTTCTCAAATTCATCAATCCATTCTCTACATTCTACTAGAAATGCCTTAAATAGCGAAATAAATTGATCAAAATCAACTTTTTCTGAAGATTGAATTACGCTTTCCTGAAAAATATTTAGAAAGAGAACTAAAAAGGATTTTTGTGTATCATCGGTGGTACCAGTATTGGCAATTTTGAGTAAATTAGCTCCCAATTGAAAGGATTTCTGCGCAATGATATACGCAATACTCGGATTTATACTGTACTTGGCGAACTCAAACTTATCCTCTTCAGAAAGCCGCATACGCGGATATCCAAACCGAGGATTTTTTACCGAAATTTCACGATTTTGCCAATCTCTTCGGCTTTCCATATTAAGGGTAAGGTAGGACATGTCTTGAACTTCATCCCGAAGACCTACTAACTTGCGATTCCACTTGGTATCGATAACCTCTGATTGTAATTTTAAGGTAAAGCGATGGGCAAATTTTTGCAGAATGATATGTTTTTGATCTTTTGTGAGACCTTCAACGTCAAGCACCTCTTCAATTTCATACAATAGCTTATTTATATAATTGATAGAATCTTTCGGTTTTTGTGTTTCCATTAAACTTAATTGGGGTGCGAGTAATAAGAACAATGATTGCGAGTTTTTAAATATTCCAGGGATGAAAAGCATGGACTTAGGCATGATTTTTGTATCGGAGCGTTTTTCATATTGATTCAATTCAAATTCGATAGAAAACAGCCTGCAACCGGCGAAATCCCGCAACATTACATCAAAATTTTGCAGAAATTCTAAGGTTTCTTTAATTAAATCATCTGTATGGTGGGCGCTAAGCCTCCCAATGCCTTGTATTTCTCCCACTTCAATCTCATGATAACCCTTAAAGCCGAAGATGACCGTTAACTGCTTCTGTATCGCATCACTCGTAGTTAAACCCATGGTTTTTTGATCCTTGATTATAATAATATTACTATAGATTAAATTGGGTTTTTGGCGCTATATAATTTTGGACAATGTAGATTTTTTTAGCCATTCCTTCTTAAATAAGCTATGAGCGTGGATCTGATATGAAAAAAAAATACATTCAAATTTTCATTTCATTATTTTGGGGGATAAATTTCCTTTTATTAATGATATATGCTATAATCAACGAAATTGTTGACCTCTTTCGAGGAAAAAAGGAAAATTTAGTTGACAATCCCGATTATGACCGTCAGTTTCGTACTTTAATCCTAGTACCTCTTCTTACTTTTATCGTTTTCATACTTCTTGTCTTTTTAATGGGTTATGGTTTTTTTGATATATGGCCTATAATCTTAACCGTTTATGAAATTTGCATCATAATATGCGTAGCATTTATTTTGCTTACACCGGGGTCTATGCGTTCTTTTGATAAAGATGCGACAAATATCTTGACTACGTACAAACAATTTGGTATCTTCATGGTCTTGGATGTTGGTGTCATGGTTGGACGGATCTTCTTTTGGGGTGTATTTTACTCCAGTTACACAATTTTCTTTATTAATGCAATAACCTTACTTGTTCTGGTCATTTTGTTACTCCAGTTTTGGAGTGTAATGAAACACGATCAAGGAAGTATTCAAGAATTGGGAGAAATGCAAAAAAAGTTAGGGTTCCAATCTAAGAGTTACACCCAATTACATCAAAATATCATGGATATTCAAGAATTAAGCATGGTTCTTCTGTCAGAAAACAATTCTGATGATGCGACTGAATGTTTGAATAATATTTATAGAAAAAGTGCTGAACTTATCAAAATAGCGAAAAAAGGGAAAAAATACCAACAACTTTCAGAGGCTAATGTAATCCGACGGAAGATCGAGAAGCAGTTGTATGAACTCAAAACCAAGCAACCCATGCTAGATTTTGAGGTAAAATTTGAATCTCTTAAAAAAGCCAAAAATTTTGATGACCCCGTCGAGTATAATAAAATTCGTCAGGAAATGGATACACTACTCAAAGATGTTTTAATGCATGCTAAAAAAATTCGACATCGAAAGGAGATGACCAAGTTGACAGGAAAATTACAAAGATTTCGAAAAGATTATCCTGAAAGGGAGTAAACCTCAATGCAACCCAATCATCCAATTTTTTCTACTAAAAACCAAGTTGACGCACTCATTATATTCCAAGATTATGGTATTTTATCCCGGCACGTATTAGCATCTGAATTGGGATTATCTTTAAAACAAGCAGAACAATTGGTTGATTTTTTATTCCTACAGGGATTCCTTACCCAGAAAAAAAGGACAAAAGCCGAAAATATTCCTGGGAAGCATAGCTGTATGCAAGGATGTGAGGGATGTCCCTTTAACACGATTGCCCAATGTCATGAAGAATCACCTGAAACCAATCATTACTTCCTTACTGAAAAAGCAATTTTATTTTTGAAAACCGCCAGATTGACATAATTTTCATTTTCCAAACTGGGGGGAGAAGATATCCGTCCATTGGAAAATTTGTGATTTCTAAATTTTATTTTTCCAAACAAATAGAAAAATTCGATTATTATTTTGAGATTACGTATAGGATATTAACGAGAGAACTTATAGCAAATAAACTCGATTCTGTAAATTTTTTGATGAACAGATTTAAGGAAAACCTAAGTGATTTTATTAATGGTTTAAGGGAAAACCCTACCAGGAATGGGTTAAAAAACTAGATTGGGTTAATAAAGTAATTTAAATAATATCAAATAAGCTAAAAATAGGGCAATAATTTTATTATAATATATTTAAACAGTAAATTTTTAATTAATTTTTTTATTTTTCCTAATTTTTTTATTTTTCCAGTGGAAAACGTACCCTTCTTCCTTTCAAATATTTATTTTATTTATGGCGCAATAAAAAAAAATAAGTGGGCAATATTTTTTTCCTGGTTCATCTTTTCCATTGGAAACTTGATGAAATTGAGGTTTTGCTAGGAACTACAAACGTCAAAAATAATAAAAAAATAAAGTTGCCAATTAGCAACATTTGGTACTAAATTTTAGCGAGTATATCATCTAATTCTTGGGTAATTATTCCCCGTTTTTCTTGTACTTTCAAATAAATTTTATCGATTATAGCAATATCTTCAATTTCTTTGGCTGTCTCCCAATATTTGGACAAAGATTTTAATTCTGTATAAGCAGGAAGATAATTATCAATGAAAATGATCTTTTCTTGAATCGATTTCTCCAGTCTACTGGCTGCTCGTTTGCGTACACTGATGATTTTATCCCATTTACCATCATCACTTAATTCTTTTTCATGTTTTTCCAAATATTCATCAACCATTTTTTCAATAAGCACCGATTTACGATTTGACCGGGTTTTGTCCGGTGTATCATCGGCCAAGATATCTAGAATATCTGTATACTTGGTTGTTAAAGTTACCCAAATTTTGTGCGTGTCTTTGCTTGTATGCAAAGAATTGGTTTTATTTTTGGGTGAACCTGCCATATTAAGTCATATCCTGAAGTTTAAATTTTATTAATCCGATATTATCCGAATCAATCCATGTTAATACGATAATAATCGACAAATTTATATAGGCATCACACGTATATAAATATAATGGTCAAGTTGCTTATTAGCTTCTTATAGTTGCTAAAAAGATACAACTCATAAATATGCGGATTTTCATGCATAACTTTGAGTTGGGTGACCAGAAAATCAGGGTAACAAAAAATGAGTGTGTGCAAAAATGGTAGATTTAACCAAATATGAGGATGGAATGATATTCAGTCCCTTGCAAAAGGAATTGATTAATGTTTTGGAACGAAACGGTCCAATGACCCGAGCTGAATTAGTGAGTCGTGTAGATTCTCCAAGAACAACTGTATATGATAATTTGATGAGATTGAATAATTATAATCTCATAAAAAAATATTCCCGCCCAACGAATTCCCGTGGTCGACCGCTTGTATTCTTTAAAATTAGCGAAGAGAACAAATAATCGCCGGAATTTTTTTATCTTTATTATCCTTTATAAAATGTTATGCGAATCAGACACCAATAAGATACCGATCAGACCAGACCGAGATGAACCTCATGGGCTATGAAAAAGACTTTCCGAATAAATTCAATTATACCTCCGAACTAGACAAATTTCAGGAAATCCTGGAAAATAAAGTTCCTAAATCCGATGTTTCAATTATCAAACCGAACCGCAATACAAAAATTGAAAATTATGATAATCTACGTAAAACCAGTTTACGAAAAATGCTTCGAAAAGAATTTTCATCTTTAAATTCGGTGATAAAAAAAAAAGAAAATCCCTAAGTCTTTGAAATACCTCTCGGAGTTTTTATATTTGATTGCGTAACGAATAATAATGACTTGTGGTTTAAAATATGCCCTTCTGGGTATTCTGGGATATAGCGATGATGTGTTCCTTGGATTTTCCAATTTAATTCTCGATTTTCTCCAGAATATTGATCATTACATAGTGTATCTGCTAAGAGGATTACTTTTCTTAGGGGTATTTTCCATCTTTTGGACGTTTTTCCAAAAATTTAACCATGAATTGAAGACCTCGGTATTCATATCCCGTCTATTCGCAAATTTCTTAATTTTCTATGCTGCATGGATACTCTCGCGGATTTTGAATGTTCCCTTAATCGAAGTTTAAATTACCTCAAATACAAAAAACTTATCATCACTTGGTCTAAAAATTATTGTTTGATGGTGAATTAACTTAGGTTAAGGGAGATGTCATGGATACAAGACTGTTGCCTATTGACCCAGAAAAGTTTTCGGAAGAGGATTTAAAACAGGCAGCTAATTTGATTGGTCAAGGTGAAATTATTGCCTTTCCGACTGAAACTGTTTACGGATTAGGTGCATCAGTTTATTCCGCTTCAGGGATTAAGAAGATTTTTCAAGCTAAAGGTCGACCGATGGACAATCCCCTCATTGTGCATATTTCATCCATGGAAATGCTCAATAATATCGTAGACGAGATATCCCCAAACGTGAAGCAGCTCTGCGAAGCCTTTTGGCCCGGACCCCTTACTATTTTGTTCCCAAAATCAGAAAAGATTTTACCCGAAGTCACTGCCCATCTTCCGACCATGGCTGTGAGGATGCCCAATAATCCAATTGCTTTAAAATTAATTGATCTTGCAGGAGTTCCAATCGCGGCCCCGAGCGCCAATATATCAGGAAGACCCAGTCCTACTACTGCAGAACATGTATTCCATGATTTTAATGGAAAAATTCCCCTTATCCTAGATGGTGGACCTTGTTTTGTGGGTGTGGAATCGACAGTAATTGACGTGCAGCGGGTTCCTCCACTAATTTTGCGTCCAGGGGGTTTAAATTTCGAGAATTTGCGTAAATATCTCCCTAACATACAAATCTACGATAAAATAATACCAAATGAGGAATTGGAAGCTCGACCCAGTACTCCGGGATTAAAATATCGTCATTATTCTCCTACCGCCAGTTTGATATTGATAGAATATAGGCTCCTTGGGATTGAACAGCCTATCCTCAAGAGGTTGGACGAATTAATTGCTCAAAAATCTCGCTTTGGTTATATTCATACGCAAGCTAACTTCACCATTCCACAACAGTACCGAGATCAATTGGGCGATTTTTTTATCGACTTAACATACCCTGATTCAGAAATGGAAGTGTTCCAAGATAAGGTTCAGTTACATTCCCATATTGCACAGCATTTATTTAGCACCCTCAGGAAACTCGATGACCAAAAAGTTGAGTATATTCTCATTGGAGGAATTTCTGAAGATTTTGAAGGTTTGGCTGTTATGAATCGTTTAAGGAAAGCTGCTTCTGAAATCCTCTAAACCAAGAAAAGGGAAATAATAGATAACTAATGAACAAGAAAGAGGAGTAAAAAAAGGTTTAGGGGCTTTGAAACCTCAAATTATTTTTGCTGATCTTTCATCATCTGCTTTTCAATGCGTTCCCGTTCTTCCGGAGGCATTTTTTCGAGATCTTCCATAAATTTTTGCTGGGCTTGCATGAGTTCCTGTAACACAAAGGGTTGGAACGCTTGACTTAACACGGGCATACAAATTCGCATTTCGGTTAGCGCATGATTCATTTCCTTGGCCAATTCACGCATTTCCATTCGAGCTTCTTTCGTCATTTCCCCATTGCCGATGCCTTCGCATTCATCTGAATTCACAACCATATATTTTTCTCCGTCATACTCCAATGGATAAGTACGGCAGCTTAGGGGCCGATTGTCATAAACTGTGCATTCTTTTGTTTCCTTATTGAAGAGTGGGCAACTTAAATCGATAGGTTTTTCATCTTCGGATTTTTCCTCACTCTGTTTTAAAAAGGCGTAGGGATCTTGATCCTTTCTGGTGAGAACCAAATCCAGAGCACCTTGGGGAGTTTTGATAAATTTTATGTAGGGCATCATGTTTGCAACAACATTATTCTTTGCCCACATCACTAAATCGTTCATCACTAAGGGAATTGGCCCCCGTTTCACACAACATACACCGGATTTGGTGCAATTAAAAACAAATTTCTGTTTTTTAAGTTGGGTTTCTTCATCACTGGACATAGGAAGTCTAAGTCAGCAAAAAGTTAAAAATTTTTTCATCATCTTTCTAAAAACTAGGGCAAACCTCTCAAGTACATTACCAAATATTTAATATTAGTGCCAATAGAGAAATTACCAATGTTGAACCCAGAGGAATAATTAAATCATCATACTTAGAGGGACTTATCAACTCCAAACCAGTGGAAATCAAGCTTAGAGATATACTAAACAATATTATAAGTCCCAAGTCTAAAACCATGGAATTTCCCGGTAAAATACTACCAAAAAATCCAAAACTCAGAAAAGATAGGATTAGAGCAACCACGAAGAATGTCAGACTACCCTCAACTGTGCGCTTAGAACCTACCCAAGGGATGGATATGTGATGTTTGCCGTATTTTCGGCCGATGAAAGCAGCAGATGGATCAGCAAACATCATAACCAAAATTGCAGTAATCGGAAAAAAATATTTATCTGCAAAGGGGATAAAAATAAGCATCAGAATGGTAATACCTAAGCAGTAGGAGAAAGGACCTTGGAGATAACCGCTTTCTAACTCTTCATCTTCACTAATCGCATGAAAGAGCTCCCGTAGCGGTTTGGTTTTACTCTTATTTCTACTTCCTCGGATGAAAATTGTCATTACTAATGATAGTGATCCTGCAATCACTGGATAATTGAGATAAGGGGCGATAAAAATCGCCAATCCCGAAAAACTATGAATCAATTTTCGGGCCACAGATTTGGAAATAATTCCCCGTTCCTTTAAAATTTTTGGGATAAAAACAGAACCTAACACGAAAACCCCTGTGAATAATGCAATCCAAAAATCATGAACAATCGATGTTGCCAGTGTCAAGGGTCACACTTCCCATTGAATCCAAAACCCAATCTTAAAAAAAGCGCATCATACGCTTGCATTATTTTCAGCTAAAGGCAATAAATATACAAGGAATCCATCGCAATAATATAATAGTAAACATTGTGCATTAAAGAAGGTTAGGTAAATGGGTTTAGATATATTATTGGTAGACTGTCTTACTGCGGGTGAAGGAACGCGAAAATTTACGAGGGATTTTATTGGGTCGGGACCACGGTACGTTACCGGGTTTATTGAAGCAATCTCCAAACATAAAGCTCAAGTTCATCTTGTTCGGGGGGATACCATTCTGGAAAATGCAAAATCAGTGCTTTCACGGTATGCTGTTATTGGTTTTTCATCAATGACCATGGATATTCCCATTGTGAAGAAACTTCTAGCTCTTTGGCATAATTATCATCCCACTCCTTCTCTCAGGTTGTCTTTTTTGGGCGGTCCGATCGTCTGCGATGATAAAATTCTGCATACCCTGAATGTTGATTTTGCCATCCAGGGAGAAGCGGAAGAGTCCTTAACATGTTTGTTCAAAGATAATTTTGAGAAATTGTTTTCTATTTTCTCCTTTAAAGGTCATTCCAGTAAGAATGTCCCCACCAATAAGTGGAAATCTGAATTGTTTTCAAACATACCCGGAATTTTGTATCGCGATTCCACCTCACAGGCATCAATTTTCAATCCTTCAGTTGATTCAACCGTAAATCAGCAAGCTTTTCAAAAATCTAGCGGGTATCCCAAAAAAATTAGACAGTACTCCGATTTTCAACATGCCCGAATCTATGTGGAGTGTTTGCGCGGTTGCTCCAACTATCGTCGCACTTCCCTGAAACTTTTCAGCAAAAATCAATGCACAGATGAAGAATGCCAGATTTGTCGAGGGGACACGTTTACGACCCAACTCCTATGCCCTGCTGAGATCCCACCGGGATGTGGGTTTTGTTCCACTATCGCCCAGTTCGGCACTGTGAATTCTCGTGATATTAATGCCATCGTTAAAGAAATCAATGATTTAATTGAGATGGGTGCCAAGCGCATAGTTCTCGGAGGTCCGGATTTTCTGGATTTTTATCGGGAAAGGTCTTCCCCAAAGGCACTCATTAATCCATCAAAACCCGAACCCAATTATCAAGCTTTGGAAACTTTGATTGAAAATCTTCTGCAAAACCCCCTGATCCGTGATCATGAGGTTCAGCTTTTTGTCGAGAATATTAAAGCGAGCCTGTGCACCGACCGCGCCCTCCAAATTCTCAGCCGGATACCTTCGCCGATATTTTCAATCGGTTGTGAAACAGGATCATCAGAGTTTGCAGATATTTTGGGGCGTCCCTCGGATCCCCTTATCGTATTGGAGGCGGTTAAGCGCGCCATTGCTCTCGGAATTCGGATCCATGTATATTTTATTCATTCATTACCAGGGGATACTCCTGAGTTTGCCCAAGACACCTTAGATTTGATGGACCGGTTTGCCCAGCTAAACATCGATAAAATTACCTTGTATAGATATCAGGAACTTCCTGGTTCTCCCTTTTATCGAATATCTCGCACTTTGCCCAGACCATCCAAAAAATTATTGCAAAGTTACAAGAAGATCAAGAGGTATATCATTCGATATAACAAAATTCAGAAGAATAGATTGGTCGGACAGCATATACGGGTATTCTTGTCGGAAATAAATTCACTCCATAAATCGGATGCGATCGGATGGATGTTGGAAGGGGGTCCCAAAGTGTCTGTGAACAACGGCGCACGATATCTTGGTACCTATCAAACGGTTTGCGTCATACAGATTTTGAGTGATCGGTTGGTTTTGGCAGAATTGGTATAGAACTAATATCTCGGTTTCTTTTAACTGCTTTCATAAAATTGAAAATATATGATTTCTTTTTCAAGGTGAGAAGAATGTTGGATATTAAGTTATTTCGCGATACTCCCGAGACCATACGGGAATCGGAACGGAATCGATTCCGAACCACCGATAATGTTGAAAAAGTAATTGAATTTGACAATAAATGGCGCGATACGCTGCAAAAATTACAAGATCTGCGCGCCCAACGCAATAAAATCTCCAAATCCTTCAAATCAGCAGCAAAAGAAGGAAAGGATAAAATTCAAGAATTGAAGCAACAATCTTCTCAAATTAAGGAAGAAATTCTCCAACTAGAACCCCTCGTTAAGGAACATCTCGATCAAAGGGATCTATATCGATATAAAGTAGGAAATATCCTCATGTCGGATGTACCAATAGCCGAAGATGAGACAGGAGACCAGACCATTAAAGAATCGGGATCACTTCCCAAATTCACGTTTACCCCTCTCAATCATGTGGAACTAGTGGAAAGTATCGACGGTGCGGAGATCCAAAAAGCATCAGCAATTGCTGGGTCGCGTTTCTATTATTTGAAGGGAGACCTTGTCATTCTAAATCTGGCACTATTACGTTTTGCCACCGATCTGCTCATGGAGAAAGGTTATACTCCTTATTGGACTCCTTTTTTTATGAAACATGAGGTAATGGCCGAAGCAGCAGAATTAGGGGATTTTGAGGAACAACTATATAAAATTGAAGGGGAAGATCTTTACTTAATCGCTACCAGCGAGCAAACTCTGGCTGCACTCCATCGAGGAGAGGTTCTTGAAGAAAAAACATTACCACGTAGATATTGCGGTATTTCAACCTGTTTCAGAAAGGAAGCGGGATCCCATGGGAAAGATACTCTGGGTATTTTCCGAGTTCACCAATTTGAAAAAATAGAACAATTTATCTTCTGTAAACCGGAAGATTCACCTGAATTACAGGATGAAATAATTTCCAATGCCGAAGAAATTTACAAACAATTGGGACTACCTTATCGCATCGTGAATATTGCTAGCGGTGAATTGAACGATAATGCAGCGAAAAAATTAGATTTGGAAGCATATTTTCCCGCAAGCCAAGCATTCCGTGAACTAGTTAGCTGTTCTAACTGTACCGATTTTCAAGCCCGGAAATTGGATATTCGCTGCGGAACCCTCGGAGATAAAACAACATATCAGTCTTTGCATACCTTAAATAGCACAGCAATCGCTACAGAGCGCACGATCTGCTGTATCCTCGAAAATTATCAACAAGAGGATGGCACGGTTAAAATTCCAGAAGTTCTCATTCCGTATATGAATGGCAAGACGGTTATGGGTTAAATTTTGAAATGATTATTGAGTTGAATTTTTGTTTGAATTTTTAATCAAATCTTTTTTTCCCAATTAATTTATTTATTGCAATGGGTTCAAACATTCGGAACAAATTGGTTGCTTCTCATTCACATATACTGGATCCCCGCAAGCATGACAATACATTGTAACACTTTCGGTGCTCGAGAAGCGATTACACGCACTGCATCCTCCCCCACATAATGCACAATATGGATTTTCGGGATTAAAATGGATTTTCGTCCCACATGCGATACAATACCCTTCCTTGGAATTTTCCATCTTTTTCACCTTTATCACCGTTCGATCTAAAAAAATTTTTAGGCAACAAAAAAAATACTCTATTAGTAATAACTTTGGACTTAAATAGAAGGTTTGGTTTTCTTAGAAAATTAAAATCGCCTATTTCCGACCAAAGGAGCAAGATTACCACACAATCACACTTTACACTTTGAGGATTGAAACCATGGTTCGGATAAACAAAAATGATGAAGTTTTCGTGAAATTGTTGTACTGGGGCTGTGCTGGAAGTGGAAAAACAACTGCTGTTGATTCACTGCATCGCCTTTGTAAGGAAAAATACAACGATGTTGTAGAACCCACTGGTAATTTGACGAAAATCGCCATGGCAAGCGGATCTACGCTATACTTTGACCGAGGCATCTTTCAATCCAAGAAACAGAGCCAAATTTTTTATCATGTCTATACAGTTGCCGGTCAGCAAAGATTTAGCCCACTGCGGAAGAAAATCTTCATGGGAACCGATGGAGCCATTTTCGTGTTTGATAGTCAGCGTAGTCGACTTGAGGACAACATCAGTTCACTGAAAGAATTAAAGAACGTAGCGGGTGGTAAAATTATTACGGAAATTCCCTTGCTGGTGATGGTAAACAAGCAAGATTTGCCCAATTCAATGAAGAAAAAGGAAGTGGAGGAAATCTTGGCTCAAGAAAACCTATTTTATCCCCCGGGACATGAATTACATACATGGAATCCGATTGTATATGAAACTATTGCCCTATATTCGAATGCCACAAATATCTATAACGTATTTGCAGAGCTTGCACGGCGTACAGCATTGTATCAATCATACGGGGATGGAAAAGCCCCAGTAACAAATAAACCTGTGAAGTTATCGGATAATGTGCCCGAATTGTGAGCACAGATTTATAGTTTGGTTTTCATCTTTCACTTGATATTATCTTTTTACCATGGATAGTTTTGTGCAAACGAAATGCTACATGGATTCTTATTAAATCTTTCGCCTAAGCGCGAGGGATCCAAGATTTAGGAAAAATTATTATTTTATGTCGCTCTTTTAAAACCATAGCAAGTTCGAGGTAAAAAAAATGGTTAAATCAGGTTATAGTTACGTTACTCAAACTTTTCAAAATCACGATGAATCTTTCCAATCAGAACATTGGAAGCGAATGATTCAATTTCGACGAGGTCCTACCGTTGCCCGCTTAGAGCACCCCACAAATATTGCACGCGCTCGTTCCTTAGGATATAAAGCCAAACAAGGGTATATTATTGTTGTAACCAAAGTCCGGCGGGGAACAATGCACAAAATTCGTCCAAAAATGGGGCGGAAACCCGGCAATTTAGGTGTTAATCGGATCACCACTAAGAAATCGTTAAAGTGGATCGCCGAAGAACGCACCGCGAAGAAATACAAAAATATGCAAATATTAAATTCCTATAAAATTGGATCCGATGGGAAATCCCACTTCTTTGAAGTGATTTTAATCGATCCAAATCATCCTGTCATTAAAAAAGACCCAAAGATCAATTGGATTGCAGCATCGAACAATCATTCCCGAGTATATCGAGGATTAACTTCTGCTGGAAAGAAAACTCGTGGTCTCCATCGCAAAGGGAAAGGAACTGAGAAGATTCGACCTTCTTTGCGTGCAAATCGAAATTTACATTAATTACAAATACGAAAATTCTCTTTTTTTCTTTTTCTCCTTATTTCTCAAAATGGGGAAATCCATGGATTAGGGCGACACAGAAATGGTATCAAAATCTCCTACTGGTTCTTCGGCTCAAATTAAATTGCGACAATTAGAAATTCGAACCTTCATTCATGCAACCGAATCATCCTCGAAAGTAATTTCACCGATAGCTAAATTATTACATTCCAATCTAGATTCTGTTGAGAAAATCGAGAGTGCCCAAAATATTGAAGAATCCGGGTCTGCTGGTGGAATCGAAGAAATTGAGGAAATTGAAAATATTGAAAAAACTGGGGTAATCAAGGAATTTGAAGATGAACGATTCAACCCAATACAATGTACCGGCTCACATGGCCAGTCCATCGATTCCCTGGTACTGAAGATTACAAACCAAAAAGAAATTCAAGGCTTTTTAAAAGAATTGGGGCAAAGCATCCTCCTTAATGTCAAAATACAGCTGGATTCCGAATTGGCTCAGCGTTGCGATGAAAAATTCAAAATCTTTTTACGGTTTGACAAACAGGCGGCTATTTTGGGCAACTTCATCTTGGTTACCCATTCGGATGTATATGTTATAATCCTTGCTTTCCAGAATAAGAATCCCCAATATGCGATGACCTTGGAAGATATCCGCACTTATTTAAAACAACATCACTTATTGTCAAATATCTAGTTTGAAGGAGAGAGACACCATGTATTTCAATAGTTGCATCCCATGGGATGCCGATGAAAATAAATTTCGGAACCTTGTAGATCTAACCTTTAAATGCGGTTATCAGGGCGCATTCGTTGACTTTTCCACCGATAAGGAATATCGCGCCTTTCTGGATTCTGGTTATTTTTCGAAAAAGCGACCCCGGTTGACCTTTCCATTGAGTATTAATAGTATTACCCATTATCGGTCTGAGTTATCTCCCTTGATAGTTTTCCCCCGGATCACCCTCGAACCCAAAAATGCCCACGTTTTGAAATCAGATTTGGCAAAATGGGTTGGAAGAAGATGTATAATTGCGGTACAATCTACCGATAAAACGATTTTAGAGGTGGCTGCTCGGGACGGGCGTGTGGATATGATTTCTCTTCCTTCAATGGGGTATTTTAAGGATCTCAGTAAAGGAATTTATTCTTTAATTAAACAGAACAGAATTTATATAGATCTCCACTTTGGGGAACTACTTACAAGTTATGGAAATAAACGCACCCGTTTACTGCGTAATTATTTCAAAATGTTCAAACAAGCAAAACCTTTCTCCCATCGTTATATATTTGGATCAGGGCATACGCGTTCTGAGAAACATCTGTGGAGTCTGAGTGGACCTCGGGAAATTAGTGCTGTTCTAACGTCTTTATTGGGGCTTCCTGAAAAACACGTAAAAATGATGGTGAGGGATCATACGGAACAACTTGCTCTATTGTTTTTGAAACGAGATCAGCATTTATTCATTGAACCTGGCATAGAAATTGTGGATCGTAAAGATAAGGAGGAAAAGGAATGAAAAATATCAGGCAACGTTACATCCTTTTTGAAATTATCTTGCCCCCTAAGGCCCCTGCAATGGAAATTTCACAAGAACTGATCATGAAAGCACTGTGGGATTCCTTGTTCACCTTATTTGGCCAAAAGAAAACCTTTAACGCGGGACTATGGATGATTCGATGGGATTCCATGCATCGGATTGGAATCATCCGTGTCGATAATGTTTCTAAACTAGAACTTATTGCCAGTATGGCCTTTATTCGCAAACTCGAGGGGGTTCCTGTTATTTTTCACTCACGGAAAACATCCGGAACTGTCAAAAAAACCCTCAAGCGATGGCGAGAGTTTTTTAAAACGGAACCTCCCAAACGTGATTTTAAATAGCTTCATTTCGGATATAGTATTATGAATCGGGAGATTTACCCTTCTTCCAAAACCATCACTCCCTTAACATATGGTTTTCTCCTCGAAAATCGGGAATTCGATGCGCTTCTAGTTTCTTCGGAGTTACCTCGATTGTATGAGGAATCTTCCCCGATGCTCTGCATATATGCGCTCTATCCCCGCCTGTCACGTATAACATGCTATCCAATTTCCACCTATAGGATCTACAAACTTCATTTGGAGCTCAAATCACCCGATCTCAACTTAATTGGGAAAATTTCGCAAGTGCTTCAAAAATTCGAAATTATACACACAACGGGACTAAGTGAGCATAACCTTCAATATTCGGTGGAATATTATATTTCAACAGGGCATCGAAATGAGACTATTGAATCTAGAGAACCTATCAGACAAATCGTAGATAATTTGAGTCAACTCCCGAATATAGCCTTGTGTGTAGGAGAAATTATTACTTTTCAAGATCATTTACAATGAAATTCTTGGATTTTTCATAAAATTTTTTTTAAATGATGCATTGTGATTATTAAAGCATTTTAAAACTATGGTTGCAAATTATGGCCGGGTCTGATAATTCCGAGGAAATTCTGCACTCAACGCAGAATGAGATGGAAGAATTACGAAGTTACAAATATTTATTGGGAGATTTTGGTGTCGCCATGCTCACTGCAGTTGCGCGTGGAGCAGAAAATAGTGAATCGATCCAAATGTTATCCGGTGTTCCACACGGGTGTATTACAGGTCGAATGCCCGTGCTCTTGAATCTTAAACTATTGGAAGAGCACACTACTGATCATTTCAAAATTACATCCCTCGGTCTTGAATTCCTAAAATGCATCAAGGAATGTTTCTAATTTTCTTATGTTTTTTAAATTCCATGCACTTATACAAAGTAATCTAAATAAGCGCTTACACTCAAATTAAGTAAATTCGGGCAATGATGATCCTATGACAAGCAGAGTGCAAAACACGATGATGTTGTCGCCCCACTCTGAGCCCATCCTTATATTCATCATTTTAACGGTATTTTGCTTTTTTCTGTAAACACGAAATCACAGATTTTATTCCCTAATCCTTGAAATTTGGTTCGGTTTAACTGAATTTCTGGATTGAAATCCTGCACGACTTTCTGATAAAAGGGCAAGCACATCCTTTTACATATTTTTGGAATGCGGGAATGACGATCGGGGTTTCTCTGCATGGCTTCTTTGTAGGGGCATTTGATAATATGAATGATAGTTTCTTTGCGAGCTTCTTTGCTTATATTTTTGTCCGTTTCCTCATTTGTCTCATTTAGAATTTCATAAATCCACCCTTCGGCAGCCCAGCGGAATGTGAGAATATTTACAATATCATCTATGGTATTTGTGGTTATGTTTAGATATTTTGTGAGCCGCCGAATAACAATTTTCAAGAAGCGGTTCCATACAGCCAGATCTATCTTTAAAGCAGTTTCAAAATCTAAAATTTCCTCTGTTTCAACCATCCAAAGACCATCCAGGGTGAAAAAATTTCTTTCAAAATAGATTAATTTATCTTTATCTGCGAGAGTTCTCATTCTGAATAAATAAATAGAGTTCTCAAATCAATAAATAGAGTTCGAAATATAAAATTAAATCAAGTAAAAATAATTAAATAACAAAAAAATTCAGATATTGAATGTTTTCGAGTTATCTGGTCTGATTCTTCTTCATTTTAAGAATCTATTCTAGTTTAACAGGCTTAGACCAAAATCCGAGATATATTAAATTAAATGCTACTAACATGATTACTCGAATTGAGATAGCAAACCCCACTGTCTGGGGTGGAACTATTGAATCCATAGTTCCCACGACAACGAAGATTAGCCAACCCAAACCTATCATGGCTGCTTTTCTAACATCCTTTTTGGGAAAATCCCTTTGTTTTAATTTTCGGGAAAGCATGAAGAATCCCCCAGCGTCAATTATCAGAACACTCAATAAAGTTATTGCTACTATTATCAAAGCACCACCCGAATGACTTACATCCAATAATTCGCCAGTTCCTACAGGTTCCGTAGTAAATTGTTGATCTGTAAATCCAAACATCAGAACCCAAAATACAATAGAAATAGCGCCGTAAATTATAACAGCCGGCTTTCGCATGCTGGGCTTGAAAACAGTGAGAGCCATAAGATTAATACTTAGAGTAGCAATTGGCAGCCATACATATGATAGGATGTAATATGTTGCTGGGGCGATGTTATTTCCCGTAAAAACGAGGCTAAGAAAGCTTACCGACGGACCCAGATAAAAAGATCCAGTGCAAAATGCTACTGTGGCAACAATGGGAACGAGGATTTTTTTCACGTAAATATATTTTACCATAAAAAGAACCGCATAGGTATATCCAAGCGCTAATAAAACGAGCGATGAAATTCCTAAAACTAAAGTTAAGGGTGTTATCATTTTTAAAAAACTCCAAGAGTTCTGATAATCACTTTGTTCTAAAAAATATATAAGGGTTTCGTATGTCCCACTGTTTCTTTTCTGCTAGAACATTTCTGAAAATGGAGAAATCTTGATTCCGAAGAGTATAATATCTCTATTTTCTCTATTTTTCATACTTTAGCCTGATTTCGTCTTGTATTTTAAACAGGCGGGCTTCGAGTTTTTGGACAACCATCCGCAAATTAATTACTTGATTTAACACGGTATCATAGCTCGAGTGCTCAAAAACAGCCAGATCCAAAATTGAAATAACGTAAGCATTTAAACTAAGATGTCCTCTCTTGATTTTAAGGGCATTCTTCACATTGGTGGCAATCCAAAGAGATTTTTCAATATTTTTCTTTATTTTTTTTTCATCATGTAATTCTCCTTCGATAGGTGTTTTTTGCACAGGCGGATAAAGCGGAATATCTCCTGGATTCGGGAGTGTTTGGATGGAATCTCGAACCCATTGATTAAAATTCGTAAAAAAATTGGAATTTGGATGTATCTCAGGGAGTGTTCTTTCCCATAATGCAAATTTTGCACACGGGATGTAAAGCTTGAGGCGACTTTGGGGATCACGATGCATGGTATATGATAATATTCTAAGTAAGAGAGTTTTAAAATTAGATCCTATTTTGATCCTATTTTAGGATTGAATATTAAATAAGTTTTATTTTTAATCGGCTAAAATATTGGAATGAGAATCATGGTTGAGGAAAAAACAATTGTAGATAAAGTGGCCGAACATTCGGAAATGACCATTGGTGATAGTATACCCGCCCAAAAATCCGATGCTGACCGCAAAATCCGCGTAGCAATTGCAGGATTGGGGAATTGCGCTACTGCTTTAGTGATGGGAATTGAATATTACAAAGATATCAGTCCCGAAGATTCGTATGTTAACGGTTTGATGAATCCCAGTGTTGGGGGATATCTATACCGGGATATCGAAATCGTGGCTGCTTTTGAGATTAATGGTCGAAAAATAGGTAAAGATGTTGCCGATGCTATGTATGAACCTCCAAATGTGGTACAACCAATCGTAGAACATGATAATATGCCACACCTCGGTGTTATAGTACAAGCAGGGCCGATCCTAGACGGGTGCGCACCCCATATGATGGATAGTTTTTTTTGCTACGATCCAACCAAAACGCCTACTTGTGATGTGGCACAGGTGCTTCGAGACTCCGAAGCGGAAATACTGGTTAATTTTCTACCGGTGGGATCCTATAATGCATCTCGGGCATACGCCCAAGCGGCTTTGGATGCAGGATGCGGTTTCATTAATGCCATTCCCGAATTTATCGTGAGTGAACATGTGGAAGGGGATACCGATTGGGTGGCTGAATTCGAGAGGAAGGGATTACCTTGCGCCGGAGATGATATCAAAAGTCAAGTGGGTGCCACAATTTCCCATCGTGTGCTTGCCAAAATGTTCCTCGATCGGGGAGTTATAATTAAAAATACATATCAACTCAATATTGGGGGAAATACCGATTTTGAAAACATGAAAATGGAAAATAGGTTGACAACCAAGCGTAAATCTAAAACCAGTGCAGTCACCAGCGTGCTCCCCTATGACATTGATTGTCGTATCGGACCTTCGGATTATGTGCCCTTTCTCAAAGATAAAAAAATCTGTTACATTCGCATGGAAGGAGTCACCTTTGGTGGTCTTCCATTGATTGCCGATATGAAATTAAGAGTAGAGGATTCTCCAAATTCTGCAGGTGTTGTCTGCGACATCATTCGAGTGATGAAGTTAGCCCTAGATCGCAAGATTGCCGGGCGCCTAGAATCCATCAGTTCCTTCAGTTTTAAGCATCCCCACATTCAACCCGCTTCCGATGTCTTGGCCAAACAGTGGGTCAAGGAGTTTATCGAGGGAAAGCGGACCACATAAAATTTTCGCGAATAATATCGAATCTGCATGGATTTCAAGCCATAATCGAGATTTTGTTTATTTTTTTCTTTTTACTTTGCTTCAAAGGTTATTTGACGATATATATTTTAAGCTCTACCATACTATTATCATTAGGGAGATCTAAATTTAAATGCAAGCAGCTGTCGCTATTTCGTATTTCCATCGGAAGATCGGACCCATAGTCTATTATACTTTCCCCGAAGAGATATTGGTCGAGGAGGAAAAGGCCCGATTGGCAGAGTTCATGGATCAGATTTATGAAGAGGGATTTTTCACTCACAAATTTGGCAAACTCGCTTCGATGAATTTTTATTTCGAAATTAACAGCGACTGGGCGCGGGGAAATAAGGAAATGTTGATGATTTCTTTTGTTATCGACAAAACACCAACCCAAATGATCGAAGCCCTATTGAAAAAGGCTACCAGCAATTTTGCTCAGAAACTCAAAAGACAAACCAATTTGTTCAAAGCATTTTATACCACAGAAGACGCACAAGTGTCTGAAGAGGATTTTTCCGATATCAAATCCTTTAGTTCCGATATTCGAATTTGGTTGAAGGAGCTGTATTGGATGGGGGTAGAGGAGCTGCGGGAGCGCACAGAAGAGGAAAAGTGGGCTTCGGTTATGAGCAAGCCTGAGATTTTCAATGTAATAAAGAAAATATCAAAGGGCCCTATGGCTAAGGAGGATTTGGAAAAATGGTTTGATATACATTTTGCCACCTACGATCTTGATAAAATTTTGCAGGAATTGGAACAGGAAAAATTCATTTTTATCAATTCCATCGGTCAGGATACCTATGTCCTTTTAGTGAAGGAAGTGTTTATCATGCGTGTTCCCCCGGATTGCATTATTGAAATGGAGGAATTTTCTCCTGAAACGGCAGATTTGACCGAACTATATATCAACGCAGTCCGGGATATCTTCGAAGAATACGAGCCCAATTCGGAGGATTCGCTGGCATTATTTAAAATCTTTGACGATCCGAAACTCTATAATGTTATTACCAAATTACGGGATGGTCCTTTGCCAAAAGATAAAATTTTAGCCCTTTATTCGGAGAATTCATCCAAAAATCTTTTGAATAATTTGGAACTCTTGGGAAAGATGAATATTATACAGGATTTTTCTTATGCGGGGGAGCACCTCTTTCTGCTCGTATCCGACGTGATGTTGACTGCAAGTTTTCCAGAATACCTTAAACGATTATTACCCAAGGAAACCAAAGGTTATATTGCCCAAGCATATTCCTACCGACGTATCACTTCCGAAGACGAGGAGACCAATTCTGAGTAACCTCCGTTCATCATTACTATTTCATCATTACCCTTCCATTCGTTATTCTTCTAAATATTATCAACTCCAGTAGGTCTTTCCCATGATTCGTTGCATAGCTTTCGATTTAGACGACACCCTCTTCAATGGTACTCTTTTAGTTGAAAAAGCCCGTATCGCTTCCGTTCAAATGATGATTGAATACGGCCTTCCTGTTCCAGAAGATTATGCCATTAAGGTTTTACATGAAATTGTTCAAGAATTTGGGAGCAATAGCGAGAATCATTTGGATAATTTGATTTTACGTTTACAAAATGACCCCAAAATTCAATTGGATCCCAAATATAACTTGAATAAATTCGTTGCTGCCGGGATCATGGGGTATCACAGAGAAAAAGTGAAGCATTTTCACCCCTTTAAGGATGTTATTAAAACATTGGAGCGTTTGAGGGAACAAGGGATAAAAACTGCCATCATCACAGACGGATCTCCGAAGAAACAATATGAAAAAATTCTCAGGTTGAAACTTGAAAACCTGGTTGATGAAATTATCATATCGGATGAAGTGGCTGCCCGAAAACCCAATTCCTTTCTCTTCGAACTCTTTTTGGCCCACCAAGGCTTACAACCCCATGAGGTTATGTATATAGGTGATCGGATAGACAATGATATCATTCCTGCCAAGGAGGTGGGTATTATTACGGTTTTGATTCACCGGGGAACAAAATATGATCCCAATTTGACCAAGAAAAAGTATTCGGTAAAACCCGATTACCACCTCAATAATTTGCATGATCTATTCCCCATTATGGAAAAATACACTTAGTTTCCTTCATAAGCCAGACTTGAAAAAGGATTTTGCATTAACATTAGTGATTATCATGGGTAAATCTAAAACCGGTGGAGCGCCCCTAAAAGGGGGAAAGATGAAAGCAAGCCACATATTAGTTAAAAAGCTTGGTGCGGCGCAAGACATCCGAGATGAATTGGCATCAGGTGGAAATTTTGCCGCATTGGCGCGTAAATATTCTGAATGCACCAGTAGGAATAAAGGGGGAAATTTAGGTGAATTTGGTAAGGGTATGATGGTAGATGCTTTTTGGAACGCTTGTGTTAAACTTCAAGTTAACCAGATCTCCGAGCCCGTAAAAAGCAAATTCGGCTATCATATCATCAAGCGTACCAAATAAGATCAACATCTTAGGTGGGAATTTTTCCAATTATTTTTCCAATTTCACATGGTATTTTTGCATGATTTTCTAATTTTTCCCCTTTTTTTTGAAGCCATTTTTCGTGTTTTTTGCTCGATTTGGGAATAATTATAATTTTTTTCCTTAATCTGCGGAAGGGTTTTCTACAATTTTTAAATACTTAAGCTGAATTGATAAATATATAATCATAATAAAAAATTCCCAGAATTTTATTAATTCATCATTATTTTCACTTCATCATCTAATTTACCATACTCATAATTAAACCAAAATCATAAGGAAACCAAAAACATGAATGCTGCGTCAAATTTTAAAAATTCTCTCCCGGAATATTCCTTCCATGGAGAAATCTCGCAATGTCCTGAATGTACGTCCTTTAACATAATATTAGACCAATCGCGCGGAGAAAGTGTATGCGCTGCTTGTGGGTTAGTGCTCTCCCATCATTTAATTGACAATGCAAGAGAAGGCAGGAGAGCTTTTTCTCAGATAGAGAAAAGCAAACGAGATCAGACTGGAAGTCCCGTTTCTGCCCTGTTACCCGATTTGGGGTTAACCACTGTTATTGATACAAACACCCAATTATCACATCGAATGAAGCGAATCATTAAATGGAACACTCGCATGAGCTGGTCAAATCGAAATATGCTCATTGCAGCAACTGAAATTAAACGGATTGGCGGTTTGCTTAATCTCCCCTTACGAGTAAAGGAGTATGCAGCAAAAATTTATCGTCAAGCCTTTAAATTGAAATTACTCAGGGGAAGATCCATAAAGGCAATGGTAGCGGCCTGTCTATATTATTCATGCAGAGCCGAGCGAATTCCCCGCACTATGCAAGAGATTCTCAAATTTTCCGACAGCAATCCACGGGATGTACGCCGTTGCTATCGCACCATTATTAGGGAATTGAAGCTTACTGTGCCCACTTTGGACCCTGTTCTTCTGGTTCCCAAATTCATTGCAACTCTGCAATTGTCCAATGACGTAGAAAAAACAACCATTAAGATCATCAATCATTATCGCAAACGATATAATGTGGCAGGTCGAGACCCGAAAGGTATTTTGGCAGCGGCTATTTACGTGGCGTGCCTTTATCATAACGAATCCCGATCCCAGAGTAGGATCGCAAAAACCGTGCAAGTGACGGAAGTGACTTTGCGCTCCCGCTTCAAGGAAATTCTCAAGTTTGTGAAGATTCCCACCGTTCCCAGACCTGTTCCGGTGCAAGCCTAAAATTTTCTTTTTTTTTTGTGGGTCTTCTTTTCATTTTATCTAATTTTCTTCATCTTTTATCCCGTTTAGCAATTTTTTATATGGGTTTCACACATTCGGAAAACCTCTATGTTCATGAAATAAGAAAAATAGAATTTTTGGGAAGATTAAAGAAAAGAGAGAGTGGCGGAACCGGCAAGATTCGAACTTGCGGCGGCTGGATTAGAAGTCCAGTGCCCTATATTCCTCCGAATTATGGAATCGGACAAATTAATGCCCGATTTAATATCGGTCCAGGCTAGGCCACGGCTCCACCGATATTTTTTTTAAGCTTCAATAAATTATGAATTTTTTGATTTTTTGGAAAATGTTAAGGGGGTGGAGAGCATTCCATCGAATGCGGAAGGGAAAATTTTAAACCGTCCTCAACAAATCTATTAAATAGTAAGAAATGCAAAGGAAGATTACTTAGTATGAAGCTCGAGAAGGCCAACGAAACAGTATGGAGCATTAAACGGAAGGAAAATGAAGGCAAATTCATCCTTCGATCCACCGAAATGGGGGGAGTAGTGACCCGGGTGGCAATTGCCTTAGAACGAGGCGATGAAATTATTGAATTTGATATGAATCAAAGTGAGTTTCAAAATTTCTTCGGGATCTTGACATCTTTTAAAGATATGACACGAAATCCCCAAGGAGATCAATCGAAGATGGTGCCTTCGATGAATCACATGATTTCAGAAGATCCAATTCCCCATTCGAGACCAGTTACACAAAGAGAACCAAGTTACGAATCCCATACCCCATCTAATTTCGAATCGAATTCTGCCCCCTCTATCCGTACAACGGCATCCCAGGAGCAAAAAACACCCTGGACCCCACAAAAAGATCGGTCGGATGAGGAAGAAATTGAGGAATTATTGAAAAATTTCACTTCAACTGAGTCTCCTGCGCAAAAATCTTCTCCATCTCCATCTGAAGCGTTACCAACAAGTTCTTCACAAGAAGATCCCGTAACCGAAGAAAACAAATCGCGCCGTGAACGGATGCTGAAGGAAACGGATTGGGATCCTTGGTAATCGATCCTTGGTAATCCACTAAATTCCTCTAAAAGTTTTTTTCTTTAATTCTCCTATGTTATTATTCTATCTTTAATTAGCTTGCTTCAACTTTCTTACTTTACATAATAGATCCCTTAATATCTTCCCTTGGTATGAAATACAACTAAAATCAGTTTAAGGTAAAAGGAAAATTAAGTTTTTCAAAAAGGATATTCAAAAAATAACAATGATTCGTAACTCTACCTGAGCGCAGGAAAATTAACTGCAATGCGCTGCGCGGCGATCCGAAAGATTTTGACGGTTTTCATTAAGTTTTTAATATCCCTTCCCGCTCCAATTAACACAAAGCGTCCCGCATTCGTCACCACCACGTATCCGTTATCGGCACGGATGATTGCCTCCGAGAGGGGCTCCGAAAACATGCTCTGCATACCCATTTTTCCCGTCATCATCAAAGCAGAAGCGATTCCAGACAAAGCATCCGAATCCACTGTATAAGTTGGAAGGGCGGCGTATGCTATCTGATAACCAGTATCGGTTGTAAGTGCTATTGCTTCAATATTGCAATTTGATGTGATATAGGTTATTTCGGGCTCTAATTTCATTATATCCCCGGGTTCCAATCCAATGTCGCTGCCAAATTGAGTCATAATAGGTCACGTTTTGCGTGTGGTGAGATAGGTACGTTATATATGTTAAGCATCCTCTCCATTAAATTCTGATCCTTCCCGCGGGAAGGTGGAAGCGGAAGCCGACCGTATTAAAAAATATTGATTTTTAACCTTTAAAAATTTAAAGTATAAACATTTAAACATAACCGAGTCAGAGTTTAATTAAGAGTAAGCAAGAGTAAGCAAGTGTTAGATTAATGTAAGCAAGAGTTTACGTATTAGTAATCCAAGTGATAATTTACCGAAGGGAAGAAGAAATAAAGAAGTAAAGTAGTAAAGAAGCATAGAAGAAAAGGGAAGTAAAATGAGTCAATTAGAAGAATTTCTCGAATTACAAGAACGGGTCTCCCAATTAGAGAGCGCATTAAAGAAGAAAAGTTCCGATATCTCAGAAAAAGACGAAAAAATTTTAGCACTGAGTGAGAAGATTAACCAGCTGACCAATGATTCGGTTAAAGCCTCTTCTGACAGCCGTCATTATCGAAGCATGATGTCTGTATTGGAAACAGATAAAAAGAACCTCGAACGGGAACGGGATAGATTGATCAAGGAAATTGATGCTTTTAACATTCAATTGCAGCAATTTGCCCACATGGTTGAAACCACAAATCAAAGTTTACAAGTGAAAGAGGAAATGCTACTTTCTAAGGAGAAGCAGCTCCATACTAAAGATCTTCTAATTGTCGAAAAGGATGAGAAAATTGAGGATTTCCGCCGAAAGTTTGATGTGATGTCCTTGGCCACTGAAAAATATCAAGCCGAAAAATTCTCCTTTATGGAACAGGTCTCAAACGAAAAATTGGAATTGGTTGAGAAACTGGGCAAAAGTGAGCGTTCACTTGAGGAGAAAGATCGAAAGATTAAAGACTTACGGAAAAAATCGCGGGATGCCCAAGATGGATTATTGGGTGCTTCCTTCGAGATGGAAAAGGTGCGAGAAGAGGCTTCAAAAATATCCTTGGAATTGCAGGAAACAAATCAAGAAAATGACCGCATAAAGGAAGAAAATGAACAGCTCACTCTTCTGATTAAAAAATCTCCCGAGCAGATCAAGCAATTCGAGATAATGCGTAAATTAAATGATGAAAGCAGTAAACCGGGGAAGATCAAAAAATATAAAGAAAAAATCGCCTCCCTGGAATTAAAATTAAAAGAATTTGAAAAAGGGGGACGAGGGGGATCCAAAGGACTTGCCGGTATACCAGATGATCTCTTTGAACGAGAAACTGGAACTTATCAAAGTGTTTCTGCCCTCATTACGCATTTTAAATTTAAAATGGCTAATGTCAACCGAACAATTCGATTAATTTTACCCGAATTGTCCTTTATAGAAAAATACGATTTATCCGAGACCCTTTTTGCACTTCCCAATATTGTACTTAAAAATCTTGCTTGTAATGTCGATCCCAGTCGGGATGGTGAAATGCTCGATGAGCTGAAAAGCAGGAATTTTAAGGTAACCGACTACAAAGATACAAAATTATTTGCGCTGGCGATTGACAACGCTATCGCAGCGGTTGGGATCTTTGAAGAGAGCACGGAAGCAGTAACGGGTATTTTTTCAAGCAATAGCGAACTGGTCAAATACCTCTCTCAAGCAGTGATGACGCCCTTCATCAAAGGAACGAAATTGAATTAAAGCCGAAATTATTAGGTGAGTAAAAATCAAGGGATGCCACAAGATTTTATAGGATAAATCGAATTACATACTATCATAGATATCATAGGGGAAAAAAATGGAAGACCAAATTTCAAAAATCTCGCAAAATGTGGAAGAGATTAAGTCAAATATACAAGACTTCAAAGATAAATTGACGCAGAAGGACCAAACTATTGGTTCTAAAGATGAACGTATTGCAGAATTAACGGAAAAGCTAGTTGTCGCCTCGAAAGAGAAAGATGACGCTTTAGTGGCTAAAATCGAGCTTATGAAGGAAATTTCTGCAGAACGTGAACAAACTAATCTGGAAGTTACAGGTTTGAAGCAAGAATTGTCTCAACGGGATGATAAAATCAAGAAATTAAAAGCAAAGCAGAGACAAGCCCAAGACGGTCTCATCGGATCTTCATTTGAAGTGGATCGAATGAAAAAGGAAGTTGAGGAGAAAGAACGAACGATCCAAGAAATCAAAGAGAAAGCAGATTCGGTATCTATGGGACTAACTGGAATATTATACGACATGGAGTTGGTTGTAGAGTATATCAAAGATCGAATAAGAAACGCAACTCGATCATTACGGATTGTAGTGCCCACTGTGGAATTTCTGAGAGAATTTGAAATCTTGGAAATGCTTGATCAATTACCAAACAGTTCCGTAGTCAATATTGCTACATCTTTGGATTTAGGAGAGCACAAAGCTCTCGTGGATGGATGGAAAGATCGGGGTTGGGTGGTCACAAATTATGCTGATGAAAACTTCCTGATGATAAGTGCTGATGGTGCCGATGTGAGCATTGCTTTTACCAGCGAGACTCAAGTTTCTGGGTTCTATTCCAATATCCAAGATCTAGTCACTATTTTCAAACAAGCGTTAATGTATCCCTTCATCAAGGGTCAAAAATTGTAACCCAAATCATATAGTTTCGCCAATTTGGGCGTTTTTTCTTCTTTTCTGTTCTTCCTGTTTAAGATCGATTATAATTATCAATTTCTTACGATTTAACACGCTTATGCTTTGTGAATTACAACATCTATAACAGTAGTATCTAAGGCAGGGGAATATGGTTTTACGCGCCGAATATTTTCAATCTTATCTACAATGAGTCCCGCATTATTTAGTTGTTGACTAAAAGTATTTTGGATTGTCTGAAAATCTTCATTTTTTTCAGAAAATTGATAGATATGCAGCAAACACCCATCTGGATGGAGAAAAGGAGGAAGAAGAGGTAAGAACTCTATGTTTTTTTCCGGTAAATTCATTATAATGCGGGAGATTTTCCCTTCCATACGAGAAAAATTTTCATTTTGGGTAATACTCTTCACATCTTGTTGGAAACAGGAAATTGAATTGATTAGGTGATTGCGGATAATATTTTGATGGGCATAGGTTATGGCATCTTGGTTGATATCGGTAGCAAAAAATGTGCTCTCGGGGTGATTTTTAGCAATTTGAATGAAAAATGGCCCAATTCCGCAGAACATATCCCAGATTGCTCCTACATGGTTGAATTTTGTATCTAACCGTGCGATGCGATTCCGTTCAAAAGATAAACGCGGGGAAAAAAATGTTTTGGCAATATCCAATTGAAATACACAATGGTTCTCTCGATAGAGTGTTTGTGTTGTATTTATCCCAGCAACATGGCTTAAATTCCGTAAGCGATAGACACCGGAAATATTGCTGGCCTTTTCAAATACTGATCTTATATTGGGGTGGGTTTGTAGGATGGAATTCCCTATATCGGAGATGTAAGGACGTAGAGGCGCCAGATCTTCGCGATTCAATTCAATAATGGCGATTTCCCCAATGACATCAAAAGACCGAGGGATGATTTCATGTAATTCTTTGGGAATCAAATTTTGTAAGATTTCATGGATGTTACGTGGTGTAGTATTTCTGGGTAAAACTTGATATCGATTTTCTTTATTGGATTTAATTTCAATTGGAAACTGAGAGATCATCTGCTTATTTATTTCAGATGGAGTTATTTGGGAAGTTAATGGAATTATAATATTATTTCCATCGACCTTGATCCGAAAATTCTGATCTATCAAGTTTTTTTCTTGAAACCAAGCAATCACATCATTACCGGATATTTTTGGCACAGTAGCTATAAATTTCGGAAAGAAACTCCTTAACTCCCAAGATTTCTGCTCTTCCGGTTCATTTTTCAAGCTTATGATCACCTAATCCGTCCAGATTAAAAAAGAATAACTCCAAAATATGGGTTGGATTCTGCATCCATTCAATAAGATCTCGATTAATTTGCTCTGCGTATTTCGTGCATTCAATAAGCACGGTGCGATCAGAGATAAAAGTACTTTTCCTGAATACCATTGAAATATTATTTGTTAAGAGTAATTGAGAATTTCCCTTTCCCGTAAAACAATCGTAATTATTCCCCGCTTTTAAAAAAATACCGATGTCATCTCCCCGTTGAATTCTTGCTTTGAGGTCTGGGTTTAATTGATGGCAACCCTTTGAAGATTTAATGCCAATAATGCAATTTCCATTGAGCGTGAGAAAATCCTCAGTTGTAATTTCCAATGTCGTGGGATGGTCTCCCCTTACATTAACATGGCCCAATGAGGTTACATAATCCAAAATGTTGGGTTTTATTTTTTGAAGAAAAGCTTCATCATACTCCATCTGGAAAATCCTCTACATTTTCAATTTCAGTAATATGGATGATCGGCAATTTAGTTTTTGAATTTGTCTCTAGTGTGGCCTGTAGAGACTTTTGTAGATGGTCTATGATATGATTTTCCCTAGAAAATACCTCTTCTTCATTGTATTCGTTTTTAAATGTTTCAGGGATCAAGAAAAATAATTTCATCTCTGGGGTGACGATTTTAGTTAAAACCCTCATCATTCCACGTGTTAATTCTTCTTGAATGTTTATATATTCTTGGGGTATTAAGTTACCTTCATGCTGGCTTGCGGGATAATAGCTTGCCAATTCTATAGGAATGATACCTAGAATGTTGCTAATCAGAATTATTTGGATTTCTTCTTGATTTTCAAGTCTATTAATGGATTTGATCCACTGCTTAACTGATGGATTATGATAACTGGGAAGATCCAATTCAGGTAAGAAGAAAATAATGGATTTTGATTGTGGAAGGTTATAACTTTGCATTCTTGTGCGGAAATAATTAAAATGTGGCCGATAAAAAGAAAAATCACTTAATATCATCTGTCCTCGGGTTTTATTCATATTCAATTGATTTAGAAAGTAATCGGGATTTTTCTTAATTTGGCGGAGTGCCTTTACAAATTTAGGATGTGCATGAACACGGTGTTCCACTAAATCCCAAAGAGTGCCCTCCTTGATCGCATTTTTAATAGAACGGATTTCTGAAAATGAATGATATAAATTATGTTCGGCCAAGGCGATTATTTTTTCATTTTTTGGTAACTTTCGCAATTCTGCAGCAGTATAACTTGTACATATTGGACAATGGCAGGGTAAATCATTCAATTCACCCAATTTTTTGGTACCTGTCAATGTAAAATAGCGATTATCTTTCGCGTATAGAATATAAGCGGCTGAATCGAAAAGGTCAACTCCAGAAGCCACTGCCAGAGGAAAAAAAGCAGGTAATCCCAATCCAAACATATGGAGTGGGCGATCGGGTCTCAACCATTTTCGAACTTGTAGTATTATTGCAACATCCAAATCAAATCTA
>JABCSI010000036.1 GCA_018238965.1 Promethearchaeota archaeon | reverse complement strand
TGGGTCCGACAGGGGCAACAATCACATCGGAACCAAATGCGTAGATTTCGTAGTAGAGCTCATTTGAGAGAAAATTACGAACCTCAATCACAGGACGGGATAGGTCACGATCTGCAAAGCCACTTGGTTTTTTCACTGTCATTTCCAAACTGAGAATTTCGGCCACATCTCCCGCATCGATGAAGATTATGGTATCGATGACGTTCGGGATTACCCCCAATTCGACTCTGCGAATAAACCTCTGCACGGCGTCAACCGGTTTCGAAGCGTGAACAACACCAACCAAACCGATTCCTGCCAAGCGCATGTCTGCAAAAATCTTGAAATCCGATTCAACCCGCACTTCATCAAATATGGTAAAATCGGGGCGGATGAGTAATAATATATCCGAAGTTTGCTCTAAACTTCCATTGAGTGGACCATATTGCGATACTTCGGGAGGAACGTCCAAATCCCGCACACTCTCAAGTGTTTTGACCAATTTATTTTTCTCCAGGTAAAACTTAGCGAGGGCAGAAATGAAGGTACTTTTACCAGCTCCCGGATTTCCCGCAACTAATATGCCCTCAGCTACATCTAGCCTGTCAAAAATCTTGGAAGGGAGATTATAATCATCTAAAGTAAGGGTTACAAGGGGTTTAACAGCAGTTATTTCATAAGTATTGCTGAAAGGGGGTCGACAGATAACGATACGATATTTTCGGAGTTGAACTACCGTAACACCTGCTTCATTCCGTTCAATGAAGGATTTTTCGTCGTTTTTTGCCTTACGAATTATTCGATTAGCAATTTCTCCGATGGTGGATGGCGCTAAAGGTGTTTCCGAGATCGCTTCTAATTTCCAATCCCCTGGGCGACCACGTTTAGCCAATGGAAGACAGTGGCCACGAAGATGGACGCTCATTGTTTGATCATCAAAGAAATCTTCGATTGCAGATTTTTTTAAATCATCCTGAATTTGCTCTTGAACCTCAGGTAGGTTCATTGTGAACAATACATCAATACCTTGTACCAAGGCGATGGAAGATTGAACCTCATCCGCTGTAATCAAGATCGCTTTTGCATCAAAGGCATCTTTCCGTATTAGGGCATCCAGTTCTCCTCCAGGATTTAGTTTTATTTGTTCTAGGGTGGGGCGTTGTCCGTAAATTTGAATTTCAATACGATTTTGCTTATTGAGCTTGTATAATTCTTGTAATGTTTCAAGTCCAACATTTTCCTGTGCCTTTGTCTGGTTGGCTTGGTTTTCCACCTCAGAAAGCATAACCCGAGATAAAACAATGGTTAAATTGGGGACTTCTGTTGCTCTTTCCTTTTCTAATGGGGTATAATTCAGTAGGGTATCGTTTTGAATGAATTCGATTATTTTTCGGTTATATATTACCGATGTATCTGGCAAAAATGTGTAAGGCATAAGTTTCACTTCTAAGGGGTTGTTCAATTTTCTTTATAACTAGTAAAAAATCACCATTTGCGTTCGGTTTTTTGATTTAGGGGGAGGCTAAATTGGTCCAATTGGTAATAGGTGATATCTCCCAATCGATCCACTGTAGCCAATAACAAATTTTTTCTGGAATTCAGAGTTTGGGTTGTTATTGTATCCAATGTATCTAGATGCACTGCATTCTCTTCTTCAAGGATGTAAACAAAATATTTTGCAATGTCTGTGCTGGGATTGGCGCCGCGAGGGAATATTCTGAAATGAATGTCTTGTCCATATCCTAAACGGGCAATATATCCCCGCTGTCTTAGATCTCGATAAACTAAATATCGAATCCATATTTGGGGATCTTGTTGGGCGGTACGGGCTAAAATTTCTTCTGCTGATATTTCATTACCTTCAGAAGTAAAAATCTTGATGCGATTGCGTTCTTTAAGGAGTAATGCTTCAATTATGTCTAATTCGAGCTGTTCGTTTGAAAGTTTTGTTCCAAAATAATTTTTTTCATGCAACGTTTGGGCTGTCGGATCAAAAGCAACTAAAATTTTGTCATCGCTTAAAACTCCCTCAATAACAATGATCTCCCTCACTTCTTCTTTCTTAGAAGCGGCCATTTCTTTGGGATTTTCATTATTTTTCTTCATTTTTTCATCCGACATTCATTATTCCTCGTTATCATTCTAGCAATCAAGCTTTCTTAAAGAGCTTGAAGAAAACAAATGCAAAAAACTTTGTGAATACTAAAAATAGGTCAAGATATATCAAACGAGATCAGCTTTTTAGATATTATTTCATTATTTAATTGTAACCGGTGGTTCATATGCGAAAAGTTTACTTTATTTTTGGACTAGGAATGCGAATTTTGATGTTATTCGTATTTCTCCATATCAATGAAACCACCCAGTATAATGATGCATCTCTGGTCATCTTCAAAGGCTTTGATCACCTATTCAGCGGAGAAAATCCATATTCCTATATATATGAATTAGAATGGGGCACGGGGAGTTTTTTCCAACCCTTAAATTATGGTCCGCTGATTTTTCTTATTTATATACCTGCAATGGTTCTTCCTTTCTGGTACGGAGACCTCTGGATTGGAATGGCCATCATGATAAATATTTATTCATTTTTTACTGCCGATTTCTTAGTTCAAGCGAGTTATCGAGATATAAATCAATCCGATCAATTTAATTATCATATAAGAAATGAAACTCGTACGAAACAAAGGTCACCAAATCATTCTATTTTGTATTATGGAGGGATTCTTTATTGGGTAATCCCCTTTTGGACTACTGTAATTACAGTTTTCATTTATGCCCAAATCTTTCTCTGCACATTAGCATTTTTCTATAGACGAAAACCATTTCTGGTTGGGCTGATGCTGATGATTGGCGGACTCAGTTATCAGTTAGTTCTGTTATTTCTTCCGATATATGGGGTTTATTATTTGAAACAGGATTTTTCCAAGTTTTTCCGCTTTGTTTTAGGGTGTATTCCTCCATTTCTTGTACTTCTCTTCTTTATTGGTTGGCAATATCCTGCTGGAACGATCGACAGTTTATTTCTTTATTCCGGCACAATGCCCTATGAGAAATGTCCATCCTGTGGAAATGATTTGGATAATTGGTCCATATTTTCGATTCCCCGCTTACTTTATCTTTGGAGTGATGGATCAATTCAAATTGGAAATCTTCTACGAATGGTTATGCTGGTAATTTTGGGTTTGATATGTGTTTTCTTTCTTCTATCTCCGATATTCAAGAAAAATCCTGAAAATTGGGTGATAAAGTATCAGATACTTGCAGTAGCACTTTTTATTTTAACAACCAATTACGGGCAAATACATTATATTTTCTTTATTGTGCAGCCGGTAATTATTCTCCTTCAAAATCACAGGAATAAGAAAAAACATAACGAATTTAAGAAGTGATAACTATGTCATTGGAAATATCTCCCACAACTTTACGGCAGGCAAAAATAACGCTATCTCTTATTGCGATTAATTCACTTATTTTTCTAATTGTAAATGTTATTTTAGGGTCAGAGGCACTTTATCTATTAGCCCAAGCCAATCATTTAATTGTAAATGGGCAAAGAATCTGGAGTTTTTTTACATCAATATTCGTCCATGTCGATATTTCCCATTTAATTTTCAATATGTTTTCCTTATTGATTTTTGGGATGTTTTGTGAACAATTTTATGCGAAATGGCAGTATTTGGTTATATATTTTGTGTCTGGGATCGTAGGGTCCGTATTTTCCTTTCTATTTTACCTTTTGAGATATGGGGGGAGTGGCATGCTTGTATTTGGACTTGGTAGTTCAGGCGCTATTTATGGTCTGATGGCAGGAACGTATCTCAATGTTTCTCGAGATAGCAATCGCTGGTACTTCTTTGGTATAATATATGTTGTTTCTCAACTATTTCTGTCCTTAGATAATTGGGCTCACCTATTTGGCTTTGGAAGTGGTGTGTTACTTGTTTTTCTCTTTCGGAAATTAGAATACAAAAATTATCCTAAGAACAAGAAAAAATCACGCAAATCCTTGGGGAATTTTAAGAATCGATTAAAATTCCGTAGATTTTTCTTAAAAAAATCTAAAAATATTCCTGTTCAAAAGACCTCTGAGCAAGAGACTTTCGATCACTTCATTCGTATTCTTCAAGTTGAATCCAGCATAGCAATTGAGCAAATGGCTGAATTTTTGCATCTTTCGGAGTTGGATATGATGAAGCGCTTGATAATTTGGAAGAAAAAATTGCCCTTTGCAATTTCTGGTGAATTTATTGTTGTGGAGAGCATGGGTGAATTTTTGCGTGCACTGGAAGATCTTTCATCCTAAAGCAATGCATTTCTTAAATCGCGGCACTTTATAATTAAACATGGTACTTGAAAATTTAGATCCCAGCATTGTGTGGGACATATTTGAACATATTTTTTTGGCTACACCTCATGAATCGAAACACGAAGAGAAAATACGTGCCAAAATAAAAGATTGGGTAAAAAACACTGCCCAGAAACATGATCCTTCCATCACCATGGCAGAAGACCCTGTAGGAAATATCTATCTTCGGAAACCTGCCACAAAGGGCATGGAAGATGCACCCGCGTTATTAATGCAAGGTCATATGGATATGGTTTGTGTATCCAATGATCCCTTTGATTTTGAAAACAGTCCAATTTCCCCCAAAATTCAAGAAAACGGGGAATGGTTGGAAGCCGACGGAACATCCTTGGGTGCCGACAATGGAATTGGAGTTTCACTGGCTCTCGCAACCCTTATTGATCCTGACCCTTCATTTTCCCATGGACTTTTAGAGGTTCTCATCACCGTCGACGAAGAAACTGGCCTAACTGGTGCATTTGAATTAGATATTACTAAAATACCTATTGAAAGTCGATTAATGTTAAATCTGGATTCGGAGGAACTTGGAAACATTACTATTGGCTCTGCAGGTGGGGGTGATTCTAAAATGGAAAAAGAATTATCAAAATCTTCAGAATATTCCGCATTTACCAAATTTTATCAACTTTCGGTTTCTGGTTTAATTGGTGGTCATTCTGGAGGGGATATTCATCTTCCTCGCGCCAATGCCAATAAAATCATTGCCCGGATGATGAGTAAGATCTTAATTGCGGGTTGGATACCTGTTATTTCTCAATGGAATGGAGGCTCGAAACATAACGCCATTACCCGAAAATCGAAATTGATTTTTGGGATCAAACCAAATGAGGAGACAAAAGCATTGGAGCTTCTGGAAATAGAAAAATCAGCCATTTTTTCATATTTCAAACATCCCGATACTAATTTTGAACCCAATATGGAAATTTCTTTAACGGAGGTTGGACCAGAACCCTATTTCATACCGGGGGAAAGTGCATACATCATCCACACCTGCAATCTCATTCCCAGCCAAGTAATTACTGCATCTCCGACCATTACTGGACTCACAGAGACTTCAAACAATTTGGCTATTGTGGAAACGACTTCTACTGGAATTCATCTCCTTCTCTCAAGCCGAAGTTCTGTACAAGCGGATCTGGAATGGGTTAGGGATCAACTTGCCCAAATTGCTTTGTTGAATGAATGGCAATTTACAAGGGAGAAAGCCTATCCCGGTTGGAATCCTGAGCCCGAAAACTCGTTTATCAAATTTGTAAAAGGGGTTTATGAAGCAGAAATGAACGCCGAAGTTGAATTGGGTGCAGTTCATGGTGGTCTGGAAACGGGTGTAATTGGAGCGTTGATTCCAGGAATAAGCATGGTGGCAATGGGGCCGAACATTGAAAACCCCCATTCGCCTGATGAACGGGTGCACATTAACAGTGTCGCTAAGATGTATCAAATCCTAAAGCAAATCTTGATGAAAATCAAAGAATTTGCCCCCTAAGAGGAATTTTCTTCATTTGATCATATTTTTCTTGAGCTCAAGTAGTTTTTCTTTTTTACTCATTATTTCCTAAGCTATTTTATTTCCTGAGACAATTTAATTAGTTTCCCCATTTACTAAATCAATCCCTTTTTCAAGAAGACCCTCAAGAGAATATAATAGTTAAGGTATAACATATATATTCTGGGCTATCATTTTATCAATAGCAAATCGTGAATTTTTCACTTGGATGATTTGGTTCACGCCATTTCGGAGATTGATTTGGATTCTTTGTCCAGGGTAAATTCCTAACGAAATCATTTTATAAAACAGATTTTCTGAACTAATTGTGAGTTTATAAACAGTTCCTTCAGGTAATTGAAATTCAGTTAAAGGATAGGAAGAAATTTCACCCATTTGCTTTACTGACATTATTTTCTGAATATCTTCTTTGGATAATGTGTGTTCTAAGATATGTGCAATCTTATGGGATGAGAAAGATTCAAATGATTTTTCAAATGCCGATTCAATTGCCTGATGCTTCTCAAGAATTAATTTTGCATGTTGATGACCTTCAATCGTTAATTGGATATGATCTTGAAAAATGGTAATGAAATTATGGATTTCTAAAATATCTACAATCCGACCCAGTTTCTTTGGATTTCTGCATAGAAGGCCCAATTCCGAAAAAAAGATTATTTCTTCTTTTCTTTCTGCCAATGTTCTTAAGATATCTTCAGCCATATGTTCTAAATTTTCCCATTTGATTACATCAAAATTTCTATGACGGTTTTTTCTTCGATTCGATCCAAAATCTCCATTTCTATATCGATTTCTTCTGTTTCTTCTCATTCTAGGGTGACTCCTTAGGATATCTAGCTTGGTTTAACTGACAATCTATCGGGTTAAACGACTTACTCATTTCGGATAAATATAGACCGACACAGTGAAAAAGGTTCACTGATATAAAAAAAAAAGCAACAATGCCGAGTTTTTGGATTTGACCTCTTTCAATTTTTTCCTTAATCATGTAAAAGTGCTAAGATCTGCGAAAATTTCTGCTTTTCTTTTCCATATTATTAAGACAGGAATGTTTACGAATAATGCAAGAATTTCCAATCTAAATCCTATATACCAAATCCAATCACTCAGATTATTTGAAAATGCGAAATCAAGAAATTGGGCAATCCATGTCAAGCTGTACAAAAGACCAATTCCGACTACTACAATACCGCCTCCTACAGCAAAAGCATATGCTTTTGTATCTAATTCAGGCGATTTTTCGGAAAAAGATCTAATTGCAGTCAAGAAAATGTAAACCATAGTCATTCCAATAAGCGCTTTCAGAAGATGATCAAACCAATTGCCTGTAAATTCAGCAATTCCGGCTGCATCCCCTTCACTTACAAAGAGAACGGGAAAATCTATAAATAAAGAAAGAATTTCAAATATCACGATGATCCCGAAGACGATAAGGTTAATTTTAGCCAATATCTGTAATATTAAAAATTCTTTTTTTTGTTCCATTAGAAATACACCCCTCCAATTAATTGAACCAGAAAAGCCATCAAATAAGCCAAAAGTAGCCCATATATTACACTGATTATGGGCCATTTCCAAGATCCAGACTCTCGTTTAATTGCGGCAATTACTGCAACACATGGAGTATAGAGAAGAACAAAAACTAAATAACTGTAAGCAATTACTGGATTATTCCCTAAATTCTCAAAAATTTTAGGTCCAAGCTCACTCGATTCTTCATCCACACCAAGCATCAACCCAAAGGCTGCAACAACAACTTCTTTCGCCAAGAATCCGAAAATAATTCCAATTACTGCAATGTTTCCAAAATGTAGAGGGCCGAAGAATGGTTGGAAGAATGCTCCGATTTGATACAAATAAGATTCAGAAGGATCTGCTTGATTTAAGGGAAGAACTTGCAAGATCCACATAACAATGACAACAGTAAAAATAATTGTCCCTGCTTTTTTAACAAATTCTCGTCCCTTTTCCCACATGTGAGTTATGGTCGATTTTATTGTTGGAGCCCGGTAATCTCCCAATTCCAAAATAAAGGGACTACGTTCACCTTTTGACAAAATTCTACGGAATGTTAGGGCCACTAAGATTGCAATTATAATCCCCATTGCATATAGAGAAAAGATTATTCCTCCAGCAGCACTTCCCCAGACTGTTCCTCCAATTAAAATGTAAACGGGCAAGCGAGCACCACAAGACATATTTTGGTTTGCCATCATTGTTACAATTCGATCGTTTTCTGATTCGATTGCACGTGTTGACATGATTGCGGGGACATTACATCCAAATCCGAGAAGCATTGAAACAAAAGAGCGCCCATGTAATCCCAATTTATACATTAGACGATCCATTACAAATGCTGCACGTGAAAGATAACCAGAATCTTCCAAGAAGGACAAAACTAGAAACATTAGAAATATATTTGGTAAGAAGATCACGATTGATCCAAATCCATTAATGATCCCATCTACAATAAAGGAACTTAAAAGACTTTCACCTATTCCTTCTATGATGGCATCTCCCAATTTTCCAAGAACGACTTCAATTAATGTCATAAAGGGAGTTGCAACTCGAAAAGTGAATTCAAACATTCCCCACATGATGATAATGAAAATTGGAATTCCAATTTTTTTATCTAAGAAAAATCTGTCAAGAAATGCGCTACTATCAAACGACAATTTTCCTTTTTTCATATTTTTGTTTATGATTTCACTAATATACGAATATCTGGCACTTGCAAATTCAATCGGGAATTCAGGACCACGTATTTTTTCAAGGCTTGAGTAATTCTCGTCATTATTATTGGGCATGATTCTTTTTTCAGTTTCTGCATCATTTTCTAATAATTTAATCGCATAGAAACGAGAATTCAATTTAGTGATCTCTTTTTCGTTCTCAATATATGATTGTACTTTTTCAATTTGCAGTTCCAACTTGGCTGGATACTCAATCAAATCAGTTTTGACAAGTCCATCTTTTAAGCAATCTCTAATCATTTTCTTTAGGAGATCAATCCCCTCATTTTTGATCGCCGATGTTGGAACAACGGGTGCCTTTAGATATTGAGAAACACCTTCAATATCAATGCAAATCTTCTTCTCATCTGCCAAATCCATCATGTTTAAAACAAAAATGATAGGAACGCCAATTTCTTTTAACAATAAACCAAGATATAGGTTTCGTTCAAGATTTGTTGCATCTAAAATATCGACGATTAAATCTGGTTTTTCATCCAATATGTAATTTCTAGCAATTAAATCATCAATTGCGGTTGGTGTGAGAGAATAAACTCCGGGCAAATCAGTAATTTGAATATTTCCCATCTTGCCCGTCTTCTTTTCAACAGTTACACCTGGCCAATTCGCCACGTGACCTTTAGATCCGGTGAGGGCATTAAAAACCACCGTTTTTCCTACATTTGGATTTCCAATTAATGCAATTGTATCTTCACTCAATTAAAAGAACCTCCACATCTTGGCAAATTTCCTTTCTCAAAGAGAGAGAATATCTTTTAATTTCAAATTCAATGGGATCTCCAGCAGGGGCAAAACGTATTAATTTAATTTCTGCACCAAGAACCAACCCCATTGCCATCAACTTATTAGAAAATTTTGAATTAATTTTCCTAATTTTAGCTTTTTGACCTACTTTTAATTCTGATAATAAGACCAATAATTTCCTCCGTTTGAATCAGAAATGAATTTTTGAAACAAACAATTTAGGCATGTCTAATTAATTTTTTACAATATATAAAATTTTATATTTTTGTTAGTCATGCCTAAATTATGAATATTAATTTAATTCATGATGTAATTTCCTTTATAGATCATAAGGGTGCGGCATCGGTTCCCGAAATACTTAATAAATTTCACCTAACACCAGAATTATTTCGAGAAATCATCCAATATATGCTTCTACAAGAAATTATTTCAGATGCATCCATGAATTCTCCACCATCATGTGACACATTTAAATGCAAATTTTGTCCCTACGCAAAATCATGCGGTACTAAGATCCAGTTAAATCACTATACTTTGAGGTATCATTTGGAGAAAAACTCCGAGATTCAACCATGATCTTTGTCACTCTTTTTTTGAATTCTCTCCATTATTCTGATAATTTGTGTATAAAAATGGAAGCAGAACAACAAAGCAGAATGCTCCAAGCAACAATAGAACTGATTGGATAGTACTTAACTGAAATATTTGCAAGGAATCCAGACCCCACCCCATTAAAACTGCAACCAGCATATACACCACATTCAAAGCAAAATTCTGGATAGATAACACCGTGGCACGCTTATCGGACGGAATATGATCATTAGAGTATTTATCCATGATGGTCCAAGTGTAATCGCGGGTGAAAAACAGAAAGAAAAGGAAGATTAATCCAGTGGGATGCACAATTATCGACATTAAAACGAACATCACTCCAAATATCATGGTGACCCCATAAAACGATCCCTTCTCTCCCAACCTTCGTTCTATTGTATATCGAAGGGGGGCAAAGAAACCAATCACCCCCCGGGTAAAGGCATAAATAAGACCAAAATAGATTACAGGGACCTGGATTGAACTAATATATGGCTGCTCCATAATGTTGACAAAACCCATAACCCCGACCAAAACCAGAATTGAAAATATGGTAAAAAATCGGACCGTTTTGGATTTCCACGTAAAGGAGAGTGAATTGAGAATTAATTTATATTGGGCTGCAATTGTTTTTGGATGTTCCGAGACCGTCGGCTCTACCATCGAAAAAATAATCCCTCCAGCAATTATATTTACGGCACCGTGGACGTATAAAGGTAAGGAAATATTCACACTATACAGAATTGCTCCAGAAATCGCTGCGATAATGATAGAGATTGCTCCAAGCAAGTCTTTTTTGCCAATAAATTTTAAATAGATCTCTTCTTCACCTAATTCCTTCACAGTATCATAAAATAGGGCTTTATCGGCTCCGGACATCAATGATTCGCCTAATCCCATAATAATCCCTGCAAATATATAGATTGGAAATTCCTTTGATGCTGCTGTCAGTATCAAACTTCCTCCCCACATAAATAGTCCAATTCCGGTAGAAAGTTTCCTCCCGAATATATCTGCCAGAGCGCCGCTGGGAATATCTGTTACCATAATTATTCCTGCAATTACAACTTCGATAATCGCCATTTGGACAAATGATAACCCCCGATCCATATAATACAAAATTCCCACTGGCATAGAAACCCATAAATTCCTGAAAAACATTGCTAAATAATACTTGGGGATATTCCCCCGTAATCCCAGCCAAGAACTAATTTTTTTTGGTGATTTCTTGGTTGAAGGAGAAGAGGAAGGGGGTGTTGACTCCATAATACCGCTAGAAATGCTACATTCCATATATATATCATTGAACTTCTAGAGCGATAATCCAGCCTTTCTAGGTAGAACTTCCATTTCACGCACATAAATGATCACTTTTTTAACTTTTAGCGTCCCTTTTAGCTTGATGAGTGAGAATGACTAAGAAAGGTGAGAAAATAGAATCTCAAATAATACGGCTTCTCGAACGAAATCCAGATGGCCTAAGGATTGGACGGCTCACAGAGTTAATGGAAGTTTCTCGGAACTCTGTCTATCGATATCTACATGCTCTCGAATTCAAAAAGATCGTTATACGCTTACCTGAAACCAAATTATGGGCTTTAACTCATCCAATACAATCAAAAACAATTTTATGATACCAATACCAAGCTTTACTCCAAGGATTACGAAAAATAGGGGGTAATTTTTGGGATATTGATACCGATGAAGGAAAAATTCATTTTAAGGAGCTCGGACGATATATCTCGCCCAAAATGAAGGGCTCCACTCTTGTGGATTTGGCAGAATTGAAAAATAAAACACATTACCTACAAGATATTATTGAATTTGGAATGAAATTGGTTGATGAGGCCAGTTCTGTTGAGCAATACCGTATAGAATTCAAATTAGATGAACAAGGCTATCCTACTGAATTAACTAATTTAGCTGGAGTAATTACTTTCTCAGGGGGTTACGTTCAGTCGGATAAAGTCAAGGGAAACGGATTTGCCCACTATTACATTATCGCCGGTATAATTGAAGCCAGTTTGGACCGAGTAATTCCTGAAATTTATGGAGGTCGGGTCGTTGTGGATATTCATACAATGGATGATTCGGATCAACGTGTTGATTTGGGAATTTACATTATTTTTGATAAGGAAACACCCTTTATTGATCCCCAGTCCCGTCGGAAGATACCCTTTCCGCAAAAAGAAATTCGACAAAGGAAATAATGACTTAGGAAAAGAAAGAAAGTGGGGAGGATGTGTGATTTCCGCCCCACAGAGGGTAGGATGTGCGAAAATGTAGATTTAGGATTTAGAATTGTCTGAATCCTAAGATAATATATTTGAAAAACTCATATCAAGGGGATTGCTATTAACATATTTTCTGGATAACATCCATCAAAAAGATAAAAATGTGAATGTGAAAACAAAAAAGAATCCAATCCATAAGTTCCTAAAATGAATCTTCATTCCTTCGATTACTAAATTGTTAACGGACTGAAAGCCACCATGGTCCACAATAATCCATGGGCTAGGAATGGTACGATTAAACTTCGATCACGGCCTCGCAACCAGCCCAAAATCAATCCCGCAATAAATGCAGAAGCAAAACCAGTTATGCTTGTGAACCATCCTATATGAGCTATTGTAAAGAGGATCGCTTGAATTATTATTGCCATCCACAGTTTTGTTGATTTAACTAGTAATGGTTGCAAATATCCTCTGAATAAAACTTCTTCTACCCAAGCAGGTAATGCAAAACCAAAAATAATTACCATTAACAATCGTGTTATGCTGGGGAGAAAAAGTTCAGGAAGATCTCGTGTTCCACCAATGATTGACCATGCAATTGTATTCATTGATAATAGCTGACATCCTATTAAGCTAAATATGATTGTTTTGCCAATTTTTTCTCGTTTCCAACCCAAATCATCCAATGAAGTTTGTGCTAACCAGAAAATTCCTCCCCCAATTAGCCCCACTGACACTAATATAATCCATCCTAATAGAAATAGGGCAAACATGAAGGTTTCATGGAATTCGATTGATCCAAACCAATTCTTCCAAGTATAGGCTTGAAGCGCTCGTAACATGCTAAATAGCGTAATTAGTATTAATCCCCATATAATGGGATGTTTTTGTACCAATTCTTGACAATTTGTGATTTGCCTTTTTACAGATGAATCAGTTTTATGAATTTCTTGTGTGTCCATTCCTTTTTTCCTCCATTCAATTTTAGAGTATGTAATGCATGCGCTAATATTAAGTATAAATAAATCAATAATTATACGAGAATTAAAGGAATTTCAATGCCAATTCTTATCACTAAAGACCTGATGAACGGATTTCTGTTAAGGATGCTCGAGTATTTCTTACAAATCAAGGTGAGGTGAAAAAGATTGAAAAAAACAATATATACTTCATTTAGAGGTGCTGAAACCCGTTTTCAATCGTTTTGTTGGATCAAAAGGGTTCCACGAGGTTTTAGGTTATGGGAAATCTATATATCCCCATAGCAATCCGAGTGCAGAAATGATCAAGGCAAAGATTATAACAGGAATCGCAAATTTATCCCCTTTGCTTCTTCCCAATTCTGGATCTCTGAGTAAATCTGATCTTACCAGATTAATCCTATCGTAGACTTTCTTTTCATTTAGCCGATTGGACATTGTCGTGCTCAACACAATCGCTACAGTAATGATGGATAGCCCTAAAGAAAATTTATTCCCTCTGTTTTCCATGAAATTTGCCTCGTCCTCTATTTCAAAGGCAATTCCTACTTTATTTAGGACTTCATTCGCCTCTTCTCGCATATCTGTTGCTTGATCAAATAATTCGGAGGCTTCTACACTATAATCATTTTGGAAATAGCCTCCCACAAATCCTGCACCAGAAATAAGTAAGATAATAAGCGAAGCAATGATGTCCGAGGTATGTTTACTTACCTCTAATATCGGAGTAAATGATGTTTCTTCAGCCATGTCTCTCTTCTCTCTTAATATTGATTTTAGGTCTCTTCTCTTAAAATTGAAAAGAAAAAAAAATACTACGCTATCAGTATTGTAATATGTAATACGATCCTAACAATATTGCTTGACAAAAATGTCATAGTTTTGGAGAATTTAGGTATTCTAAGGATAGAAAAGGAGAATAGGAGAAAAATAGAAAAGAAAATATGAAAAAATGGGGAAAAAAGGTGCAAAAAGCGAAATTCGAGTTTATACTTTAATGATAATATCAAATTTCTCCAAAGTTTTCGCAATAATCCATATCAATACAACCGGCAGCATTCCAAGTACTAACATATCCAAAAATGCATTCAGGCCTACGATCCCTTCAATAAGCGGAAGATAAAGCAATTCTATTATTACCATTTCCAATATAAAGACTGAAAGCATATTTTTGCCGAAGGCAGTGAGTCCCAAAATATGGAAATCCTCTTCATCCATCTTGTAGAAGATGAAAAGTAGATATCCACTGGAGGCAATTGCCAACATGGCAAGAGGGGTTGTTACTTCGTGATGATCTGACCATTGGATAAAATCCAACAAATATTCAGCAATAAAGAAAGCTGTGGAAACCGGTAAAACTCGAGTTCTAATCGTTTCTTTATTTATTTTTCCATCTTGAGTAAAGAACCATTGGGTGTAAGCGGTAGCAATGATTCCAATAGCAATATGGTTAATTACTTTATATGGGAATTCCCAATCTCCTGATTCCCAGGCATTTATCTCTGGTATGGCATATAGGATCGAATGAATAAGCATGAATCCCAATCCAACGAAAAGTCTATGATCTGATTTTGGAATATAAATTGCAGCTATTCCCGCAGCCAATCCTGCCCAAGCAATATTCGCCATTGTTCCATTGAAGAAGATGAAATACACATCAAAGCCTTCTCCCTTCCCGAATGAATGGACTACAGATAAAACCAGTACGAGTCCTACTCGTTTTAGAACATGAAGCCATAGTTTCTTCAAGTCTCCATTCTTTTGCTTACGCTTCAAAATCGCAAATCCTTGCATGAAACCCACCAAAAGGATAAAAATCTGTTGCCCAATATCCATGATTGTGATTAAGGGGCGGTCAAATTTAAAAAATTTAAATCCATGATTCAAATGGGGTGCCATTGCAGGCACAATCCCGTTTATTGGGTCTCCGCTGTTTAAATAGGCCAAAGTTTGGACGATAAACAAAATAATGACTAACCCTCGAAATTGATCCAGCCATTCAAAGCGTTTTTTCTTCGTTTTATCTTTTTTGAGAGTTTCTTTCTTTTGTTTTCCTTCCATTTCTACGTTTTTTTCATTATTTTCCATGATTATCACATATTTTTTTGTTTATACTTCGGTATTCAATAGAATTTCGTGAGATGGTTTTATAAAAATTTCGATTCTTGGAAGAAGAGCTCCATGGATGTTATGGGGACGACTACAATCGACATTTTTAGTAGAAAATGAAAAAGAATGAAAAAGAATGGAAAAAAAGGATGAAAATACACTCTATATAAATAATGACATGTTGGATCGGTCTGCGGCGCCTAGCATGGTGGCCACACCCCCGATTTCGACTCCATCAATGAGTTCCTCATGTGTAAAACCCATCAGATCCATAGTCATTTGGCATGCAATTAATTTAACTCCATTTTTTTGAGCGCTGGTGATGAGTTCACCCAAGGATGAGATATTATGCTTTTTCATCAGCCCTTTGATCAATTTAGTGCCAAATCCTCCCATATTCATCTGGGAAATTGTGAGTTTTCCGGCTCCTCGGGGTAACATCTTTCCAAACATTTTGGGAATAAAACTCTTCCGAACGCGCACTTTCTTCGGTTTTCGGAGAACGTTTAATCCCCAGAAAGTGAAGAACATATTAACTTCTTTGCCCATGGCCACTGCACCATTTGCAATGATGAAGGAGGCGATGGCTTTGTCCAAATCCCCACTGAAGACAATCATATTCTTTGCATCGGGGCGGTCAAAGCTTTGTAATGAGCTTTTTGGTTTTGGAATTCCCTTCTTTAGGTAGGCCACAATTTGACCTTTCTCACGGGAAATTTTTAACAGAGGATTACGTGTGGTGTCAGACCAGGTTTTGATATCATTATAAAAACCGGGGTCTGTTGCTGCAATTTTTAATACCTCTCCCGAATTCAAGCTGTCCATATTTTTTGCGACCTCCATAATGGGACCGGGGCATGCCAAACCGCAAGCATCGATTTCAATTGAAATTTGTGATGCGGGAGTATCTTCTTTAGATTCCAGCGTTTGAGCAGCATGGATTATATCGTTTACATGGATACTGATATCATCAAAGATTCCTTCATTGGATTGCTTTTCTTGGATAATTGTGTAAGCCTTATATCCACCACTTAAGTTTTTGACTCTAAATCCATTTTGCATGAGAATGCGGGCTGCATAATAACCGCGTTGTCCCGCTTGACAGTACAGCCAGATTTCTTTTTTGGGATCCAATTCTCCTAAACGTGTGCGTATCTCCTCTAAAGGAATATGGATCGCTTCATTGAATTTTCCGAGTTTTACCTCTTCCTCCATGCGAATATCCAGCAAAGTTACCGAATTATAATCGATTTTTTCCAGATCTTCTGGATAAAATACCTCCATATCTCCGCGTAATATGTTTGCAGCCACGAAACCTGCGATATTAATCGGATCCTTAGCACTTGAGTATGGTGGGGCGTACGCCAATTCTAATTTCTCCAGATCATAGACCGTCATTTTGGCCCGAAGGGCAGTGGCAAGCACATCGATGCGTTTGTCCACTCCCTCATATCCAACTATCTGCCCTCCTAATATGCGCCCATCTTCAGGTGAGAAGAGAATTTTGATAGCCATTGGAATGGCGCCGGGATAATACCCCGCATGGGAAGAATTTTGGGTATAGGATTTCACAAATGGAATATTGAATCGGGAGAGTAATTTTTCATTGTTTCCTGTTGTGGCAATTGTCAAGTCGAAGATTTTTGCAATTGAGGTACCTTGGGTTCCGTTGTAGGCTTCCTTCCAACCCATAATATTGTTTGCCACAATCCTTCCCTGTTTATTTGCCGGACCGGCCAGGGGGATCAGGGCACTTTTTTCGTTAATGAAATCTTTAACTTCGATTGCATCGCCGACAGCATAAATATTAGGATCGGAGGTTTCCAAGTATTCATTTACCAGAATACCCCCACGTTCTCCAATTGTTAACTGGGCAGCCTCGGCTAAATGCCGCTCGGGTTTTACGCCTATCCCCAAAATAACCATGTTGGTTTTAATTTTACGACCACTCTGTAGTTCAACAACAGTTATTTTATCATCATCCTTTTCAAAGGATTTGACACCATCCGATAGATATACCTCGACATCGTGCTGCTTCAGATGTTGGGATACGTAGGCAGCCATTTCGGGATCAAGGGGGTTCATCAATTGCGGTGCCAACTCGTTAACTGTAACCTTCAATCCTGCGTGGGCAAGATTTTCTGCCATTTCTAAACCAATAAATCCTCCCCCTACGACGAGTGCATGAACAGGATTTTTTGTATCCATGTAAGTCTTGATTGCACGCATATCGGGGATATTTCTGAGTGTAAATACGCTGGATAAGTTAATCCCCGGAATTGGTGGTCTTAAGGGTTTTGCTCCTGGACTAAGGACCAATTTTTCATAGGATTCTTCGTAGGTGTTATTGTTTGTTAAATCGCGGAGTTGCACCGTTTTTTGGTCTCGATTGATAGATATTACTTCCGTGTTCACCCGAACATCAATATTGAAGTTGTTGTGCAAATTTTCTGGTGTTTCCACCAAGAGCTTGGATTCATCCTTAATGATTTCACCGATATAGTATGGGAGACCACAGTTTGCGAATGACACATACTCCCCTCGTTCAACCATAATAATATGGGCATGCTCGTTAATTCGACGGAGTCGCACAGCACATGACGCTCCACCGGCGACACCTCCGACAATAATATAAGTTTTTTCGTTCATTGTAATTACCTCCAAAAATAATGTAGGTTTTTTAAGTCATGTATGTCCGTTAGGGATTCTACTTAGGTATTATTGTTATAAAGGGCAAGAATTCTTCCCAGAAACTTATGGACTAAAACCCCATGAAGGAATTCCAATAATTAACCGTGATGGAAGCTTCATTTGCAACGCTATTTTCCCAAAAATGATCAAAAAACTACAATCTGATTTGGATGTTAGAACGGATTATGAGAGGAAAAGGTGATGAAAAGTGAAAAAGTGAAATAATATCTTTCGGACGAACATACATAGCAAAATTTGATTATTTTTTCTTTCTATAAGCTAAAATAACCGAAATTCCAACCATGGCACCCAAGAGTAAAACCAGATTATAACTCGGGATTGAAAATAATTTAAAAATTTCAAAATATTCGCTGATATCATACACTGATGAATCGGAAGCATCTGTGATTTTAATTTGATAATCCGTGGAGTCATCCAGATTTGAAGGAAGTTCCCAATTATAAGAGTAATCGTTTGAAACATCTGAGGCAATTGTTACTTCAAAACTCCCATTTCTATACAATTCGATATTAACCGTGGGAATATATCCAATCGATTCCCAATAGATAGATTGAAAAGAATCAACTTTCCATGAGGATGAAATATTAGGAGTTGTAATTGCTATAGTGTTTTCCACTTCAGTAACATGCAAAATCTCTAAACCATCATCATAATCCGCCACGTAAGCATAAGACTCCGAAACGTAAACGCTTTGAGCCCATCCACCATCAAAGAATTGTCCCACTTTTATGGGGGTGGTCGGATCGGAAATGTCAATAATCTCTAGCCCATCAGTCTGATCTGTCACATAAGCATACGTCCCAGAAACATAAACGCCGTGTGCATTTCCACCATCAAAGAATTGTCCCACTTCCGTAGGGGTGGTCGGGTCAGAAATGTCAATAATCTTTAGTCCATAAGTACTTCCTACCACGTATGCATACGTTCCCGAAACATAAACTCCCAAAGCAAACTCCTCACCCCAATTGAATTGTCCCATTTTTATGGGGGTGGTCGGATCGGAGATGTCAATAATCTCTAAACCATTATAATAATCAGCCACGTAAGCATACGACCCCGAAACAAATACATCCCGCGCTGTCCCATTATCATAAAATTGTCCCACTTTTACGGGGGTGGTCGGGTCAGAAATATCAATAATCTCCAACCCATCATTACCATCCGCCACATATGCATACAACCCTGAAACATAAACGCCGCGTGCACATCCACCACCGTAGAATTTACCCACTTCCGTAGGAGTGGTCGGATCGGAAATGTCAAGAATCTTTAAATTATTAATACCTCCCACTACATAAGCATACCTTCCCGAAACAAAAACGCTACCTAGAAATTCACTATCGAAATGACCCGCTTTCACGGGCGCGGTCGGATCGGAAATATCAATAATTTCTAAACCATTCCAACCATCTGCAACGTAAGCATGCGACTCTGAAACATAAACACCGAGTGCCCATCCACCATCATAAAAATGTCCTACTTCCACAGGGGCAGTTGTGTCGGAAATGTCAATAATTTCTAAACCATCATAAAAATCCGTCATATAAGCATACGAACCAGAAACATGGACACCCCATGTTAGTCCACCATCATAGAATTGACCCACTTCTGTGGGGGTTGTCGGGTCGGAGATGTCAATAATTTCCAATCCATCTTTATCATCCGCCACGTAAGCATACGATCCTGAAACATAAACGTTAGCTGCATATTCACCATCATAGATTTCCCCCACTTCTGTGGGGGCTGTTGGGTCGGAAATGTTAATAATCTCTAAACCATCAGTATAATCCGCTACATAAGCATACGATCCCGAAATATAAACATTAAGTGCTTCTCCACTATTATCATAGAATTG
>JABCSI010000249.1 GCA_018238965.1 Promethearchaeota archaeon | reverse complement strand
TAACGTCAAACGTCAAACGTCAAAAATATGAAACAACCATTATTTAATGAAAAAATTTTAGTTGAGGAGTTCCTCAATAAAAACTTGCCGCCGGAAAACGAAAAACCGGAAGCTCTTCATAAAGCTATGCGATATGCCGTTTTGAGCGGAGGGAAAAAACTGCGAACATTACTTGCTGTTTCCGCCTGCAAAGCGGTGGGCGGAACGCTTGACAATGCATTACAAGCTGGTTGCGCGGTAGAATTGGTTCATTCATATTCACTTATTCACGATGACTTGCCCTGTATGGATGATGATGACCTTCGACGAGGTAAACCGACTTGTCATAAGAAATTTGGAGAAACAATTGCTCTGCTTGCCGGAGACGCGCTTTTGACTCTTGCTTTTGAGTGGGCCGCCCGGGCTGAAATTTCGAATCCAAATCGAACTTCTGAAATAATAGTTGAACTCGCTAAAGCAGCGGGGCATGCCGGAATGGTTGGAGGTCAGGTAGTTGACATTGAGACAACCGGTTTTTCTCCTTCAGCGGAAGTTTTGCAATTCATTCACCATCATAAGACCGCTGATTTAATTCTTGCTGCTGTAGTTATTGGTGGAATTGCCGGCAATGGAGATAAAAATCAGATAGAAAATTTAAGAGAATTCGGCATAAATCTTGGAATGGCATTTCAATACATTGATGATATACTTGATTGCAGTGAATCATCAGATACAATCGGCAAAACTGCCGGAAAAGATATAGCTGCCGGAAAAATAACTGCCGTTTTAACTCCCTCGCATCTTCCGCACAGACATACAAATGGTGCCGCATCCAATTTTGGAACGGTTCGGTAAAAGGGACCTGCGTTGAAGTGCGTTTGAATGCTTCCCTTCCGAGAATACCTTGATCTCCGTTATGTTCATAGCCCAATTCGGCTAAACGCCCTATGATTGTGGGAAGAAGATCTCGGTTGGGAATAATGATATTAATATCCAATATCGGTTTTGCTGCTAAACCCGGAACAGAAGTGCTCCCAATATGTTCAATTTCCACGGGTAGATCTCGAATGTTTCGTTCCAACGCATCTTTCAGCTTTTGGAACAGAACAGGCCAGATCGGATCATAATTGACTACGATTATGGAACCTGGATGGCTCATTTTATCTATTTCATCTATTTTAAAAACTGATATTCAACCACGGTAGCCAAAGCGATAAATCCCGCTGCGATGAAAAAAACCCTAACAACTTGCATATCTCCCATCACGAATACTTCACCTTGGAATCCCCCCGCACGGACTCCAATCAAGAATCCCACGATGGTCAATAGAACCGCCGAACTAAGCGTTGCTAAAACAATTAAAATCGATCGCACGGATTTTCCTTTTGCTAACCAAGATAACGGGTGATTATATTCAGCAGAATTTGGTGAATCTAAAGGATCAATTACCTCACTTTCGGTCATACCTTTTGTAGGGCACAGTCGATTATAAATCATTCTCCGAGGTTTGTTAAGTAAAATGAAAAATTCATTTTCTATCAATAATCCCTTTTGCGTTTCTCCAATTCATGCATTTTTTGTTGAAGATTTGTCAAAGCAATCGCATCGATTTCAGATTCTGGAAGTTCTCCATCTCGGGACGATTGAATCAATTTATCTGCAGAAATTTGATCCCACCTCTTTAAAATTTCGGAGATTTGTTCTTTGATATTTCGTAATTTGGAATCGATTAGATCGTTCGCCAGATCTTTATCCATCGAGATTTGGGTCATTTTACTCTAAATCATTTAAAGAACTAAAAGTAAAAAAAACTCTCTATATTTGAGCAGCAAGATTATCGTTCCAGTCGGTTCATGATTTGTTGGAGATAACGCGCCACCCCATTTTCGGAGTTTTTCGGGATAATCCGCGTTGCAATGTTTTTCAGTTCAATTACCGCGTTTTCGACGGCGCACCCTTCATCCGCGACCTCAAACATAGGAATATCATTCGTATTATCACCAAAGCACACTACCTTACCCACCTGGAGATAATTTTTTAGATATATCAGAGCATCTTTCTTATTACCTTCGCGGGGAACTACTTCAATCCATGTGAAGCCGGGGATATAAATATCGTTCATTTTGTGGATAAAAATGTCCGGATTGGCCGGAATATGCTTCAAAATTTTTTCAACTTGCCGAAGGGACCGTGCGAAAAACGCCAAATTTAACTTCTTTTTTAACACCCTGGGTGGCCCACAGAAGGAATGAAAGCTGTTCCAGTGTTAACGGGCGTTCGGTAAATTTTCGATGACTTTTCCTCCCATTGAGCACTTCGGTGAAGGATTTCGATCCAATTTTTATATCTTCCGGGGAAACCAAGTCAATTAGGGAAATATTTTTATCATAATCCAATTCTGCTGGAGGTTTTGCTAGTTTTTTCGTTTGATCCGAATCAGTAATTTCGGTTTCATAATTTTCTCGGTTATAGAAACGCAGAAATTTTCTTCCATCTTTATAACTCATTTTCCATCAATAATCCCTTTCGTGTTTGATAATATAAGGCTATTGATGATATTTTATTCAAAATTACTGCCTATCCCATAGGCAATTTTTTCTTTATTTTGACATTTGGATCGACTTTCCTATCCCATAAGACAAATTCTGACACCATATATAATAGTCTGTTAGTCTTAGTCATAGTCATTAGAAGATAGTGAGAATTATGATTTGGTTCAGTCAATACTATGAGATATCCAACAATAAGGGAAAAAAGACCGAGAGATTCTCAGTCATAAATATTCTGATGCGAAGCATCGGAATTTATTCTAAATCACTTTTTTTCTCTTTATTAATGCAGAACCGAGTAGTGTTAAAGCAATTAACCCACTTCCAGCGATAATAGAATATTGATCTAAGAATTCATTAAAAGTACTTGGGTTAGAGGTATCGTCGGTTGTCTCTTCTGGTGGATTGAATTCATCCATGTTCGAGAAATTTAAAATTTTTGAATCTACTATGGATTTACCGATTCCATCTGTAAATTCAATCGTCAAGACGCAATATTTAGAGAGTATTCCTTGAAACATCGCTGAAGCCAAATCAATACAGATGATATCACCTGAAGTCCATGGTTGATCCGTGAGTACTAATTTACTATCTATGTACACATTATACGTGGCGAGTTGAACAAAATCATCAATAATAAGCCACTCAAATTGCGGAAATGCGTCACATTCCCAATAAATTTCTTCCAATGGAGAATTTAAGATCCAGGGATCAAAATTGATAACCGGTTTATAATCCCAGTGGGAAACTAGAATACTATAAGCAGTATCACCTATACCATCATTGTTATCATCTGTACCTTCGTAATCCCCCCAATAATTGCCCACAGAACTTGTATTCCAATGATCTAAATTATCACAATATCCATTATTTCCTTGATTTTCAAAGAGAGCGTTATAATAGATCAGATTTCCCGCATTCTGTCGAGCATCAATCCCATTCCCATCATTTCCAAAAACCAAATTTCCATAAATAAGATTATTATTAGAAGCCTGCGAAAGATATATGCCGCAATTGAGGTTATGGAATATTTGATTGTAATTTATAATATTATCAAAACACATTGTACTAAGGTTAAGACCCGCAACTGCGTTGTGATGAATGGAGTTTTCGGTAAAAGTATTATTTTTACTCATCCCATATACATGCATTCCACATAGATCATGATTCATAATTTCATTCTTTTTTATAATAGAATTTAATATATAGTGCAGATAGAGTCCTTTTTCACTTGATTCGATTCGATTTTGGAGAATGGTGATATTATCGCCAAATGGCATGGTATAAATCCCGATAAGCTCATTATTTAATATAACATTGTCCTGTATCGTAATATTTTTCGGAGATATTGTTAAGTAAACCCCGTAATTATTTGAATGGATATAATTTGATTCAATCATCCCATTACTTGAATTAGATATATGAATCCCGGCTTCATCTGAATTGGATGCATTATAAAACTCGCAAGATATAATACTAAAATGAACATCATTTGAGTTATGAATTTCAAGGCAAGATCCTTCTGTATTAGCATTCACGGTGAGATTTTGGATTACGTAAGGATCTTCCAGAGTTCCTGTTCCATTGCACCAGTCTTGAGAAACTGCCCAATTCCAATTATGTGCATCAACTCCTACACTTGTAGCATTAATGATGATAGAATGATCAACATAGCTTGCGGAACTTTTAACTGAAAATGTGGTTTCTATTGTATTTTGACTCCAATATGTTTCTGAATCGTTGGAATTAAATGGGATTGCGGAAAATACTGAATTGTAATGCATTAAGATAGCTAAAATGGCTAAAAATGTGACTACTTTATAGTTTGTTTTCCACCAATTATGATTTTTTTCCATATGAAATGTTTAGAAATTAGACTATAAGAAATTATAGGTGTTTCAAAGTCGGTTCATGATTTGTTGGAGGTAATGCGCCACCCCATTTTCAGAATTTTTCGGGATAATCCGCGTTGCAATGTTTTTCAATTCAATTACCGCATTTTCTACAGCGCACCCTTCATCCGCGACCTCAAACATAGGAATATCATTCGTATTATCACCAAAGCACACTACCTTACCCACTTGGAGATAATTTTTTAGATATATCAGAGCATCTTTCTTATTACCTTCGCGGGGAACTACTTCAATCCATGTGAAGCCGGGGGTATAAATATCGTTCATTTTGTGGATAAAAATGTCCGGATTGGCCGGAATATGCTTCAAAATTTTTTCAACTTGATGATCGGGAGTAATTATATTAATTTCAAAGATTTTCTGATTTTTGATCGGTATTTGATCTACTTTTTCAAACCGAGGGTCATTATTTTGTAGGCGATTCTCAATGTAATTTTCTTCAGAAGCATTATTTGCACCTGAAAAATACACTTTATGTCGGTTTCCTTCATCAATGGCATAGATAAATGGATTTAGGTTTAGTTTAGCATAGATATTAAGCAATTCTTCGACAAATTCTTGCTTGAGAAAAAACGATATTATTGGGGATTTTTGCTGCGGATCATAAATAAAGGTGCCATTGTGACATATTATCGGTAAATTAAGATTGAGATTTTTGATTTTTGGGTAGGAGGATTCAAAGGCACGGGCCGTGGCGATCGAAAATAGATTTCCTTGGGCGATAAACTGATTAATTATTTCCACCGATTCGGGAGAGATTTGTTGAGTTTCATCCAGTAAAGTTCCATCTAGATCCGAAATATAGAGCGTGGAATTCTGAGAAATTATGGGATTTCGAACTGAATTATTCATTCTGTGGCCTCGTTTCTTGTATTTCGATGCATTTTCAACTTTAAAATTCTGCATTATTCTACATTATTCTGCATTATTCTGCATCTAATAGTGCAAGTATCTTTTTTTCCCCAAAAATTACCCAATTTAATTGCCCAATTGCTTTTAAGCCCAGAAGAGGAATTTTGAAATCTTGTATTGGAATTATTTTATTTTCCTCCCCTTGTGTTTCTAAATTTAATATTGGTGTGATAACTTGATTGTTTTTGGATAAAATATCAACCTTCGCAAGATAAATATCAAATTCAGCAATCCCACTTATAGTGATTGCTTTCCCCATCCCCTTTTTTGGCAATTGGAGATTTTTAATCGATAGTGAATCTAATCCTAAATATCCTGTAAATCCAGTATCAAAAATCGCCCATTTATTAACTGATACTCCAGTTGATGGGTTGCTAATTTTCAACGGGATTAAAAATGCATTATAGTTGGGGTCCCATTTCCACAATTCCTTCAAGTTCATTAGATTCCCTCTATAAGTCAATTGATTCTAGATCCATCACTATTTTCTGAATCTTGCTTCGTTCTTCTTGAGATACTTCATAAGCATCTAAGGGTTGATCGAACGTTTTCGGATCTATTTCATTTGAATAGGGTCCAACGATATATGGCAGACTCCCATTAAAACTTGTCTCGAGTATAAATTTTTGGACCGCTTGCCGTAAAATCTGACTACGATTTTGATAAAAACCCGCTTTTACTAGTTGATCTATTTTGGAAATTACTTTTTTTGGTAACCGAATTTGTAATGTTTCCACTGTTTTTTTTCCTCACATTACCAATGTAATTCCGCATTAAATAATCTACTGAAAGTGAAATGAATACAGAGAATTTTTATCAAATGGTTGTGGATGAAGGAATTTCTTCGTTCTGCGCGGTTCGCATCAAGGCAACCTGATCCAGAGCATCTTGAACAATCTTCACTGATCCCACCCAAAGAGACAAAGAGAATACTCGTTTATGTCTAAGTTTCAAACTGATAATCGGGTTTCTTTTTCTTTGGAGAGAAATAAACAATCACACCAATTGGGATAAGAAATCCAGTCA
>JABCSI010000248.1 GCA_018238965.1 Promethearchaeota archaeon | reverse complement strand
ACTTGGTGTGGCGATAGTGATTTAAATGCTGCCCGCAATATGGCATTACGTGCTTTAGTTTCCGTATGATTCCCTTTTTTAATCTATCTCTTGTGCCTATAGGGTACAAGAGCCACTCTCCGTTGCGAGTGAGCCCTTATGGGGCTTGAGATTTTCTGCTAGACAGAAATGATCAAGTTTTAAGTTACGGTGAATTTTTATATGGAATGGGATGTTTTTAAATAGGGATGGCTGATTTAAAGCGGATTTTACTTTCCAACACCTTCTGGAGATTTAAGTACGGGCTTTGCCAAGACGACACGGGGGAAGATCCGGGCATTGTGGAACGTTGGTATGAACAAGGAATTCCCTTTGATGAAAAGCGGTTAAAAGTCTATGTCCCCTCCACTTGGTCCTATTATCAAAATAAAGAACACTTTTACCATTTTGGCACCGGCTGGTATCAGACTTCCTTTTATCTACCTCTACGATGGGGTTCAGGAAATGGAAAAAAGATAACTTTGGTATTCAACGGAGCAAATTATCGTACGACGGTTTGGCTAAATGGTCAGAAAATAGGGTATCATGATGGAGGATTTACTAAATTCTGGTTTGAAATTAACGAATATGCGAAATTCGGGAAGGAAAACCAATTAATTGTCCAGGTAGATAATCGATACCTCCCAAATCGTCTTCCTTGGGAAAAAATCCCTCCGTGGATGAACTATGGGGGAATTTACCGACAAGTTTATCTCAAACAAACATCCCTAGTCTGTTTAGATGATATCAAAATAACCAATTCCATCACTTTTGATAAACCTATCGGGGAGGGATATGAATCATGTCATGCCAAAATCCGGATCCGATTTTCGGTTCACGATTACCGATCATCCACTAAACCATTTAAGGGGAGTCTTTTAGTTACTATCAAGGATGGTTTCAACACAAACACCACCGAAGTTCCGATATCCATAACGGAAGACCGGTCTCAAGTAAAACAAGCACATATTGACTTAGAAAAACCCATTCTATGGAGCCCTGATGATCCCTATTTATACGATTTCAGTTTCCAATTGATCGATGAAAAAAATCGGATGGAGCTCGATCGTGAAAAAATCAGATGGGGAATTCGTGAATTTCAAGTGAATGAGCATAATTTCTATCTAAATAATAGTCGCATAGTTTTACGAGGCGTTAATCGGTTTGAGGATCATCCTGATGTCGGATCTTCCTTAAATCCCCGTTTGATTTATCATGATCTTAATATCATGAAGGAGGCTCATATTAACTGTATTCGAACCGCCTATTTTCCCCCACATCAATCACTTTTAGAATTGGCAGATGAAATGGGCTTTTTAGTACTGGAACAAATCCCCGTTTGGGGCTTTTCCGATGAGGATTTCACCAAAACCAATTTAGTGGAAGCGGAGAAACAGTTGTGGGAAATGATTCACAGGGATAAAAATCATTGTTCGATAATTACCTGGGTAATCTCCAGTGATTGTGAGACCGGTACAACCAAGGCACGAGAATTTATGTCAAATATCCTAGCTCTTTCCCGGGAATTGGATCCCTTCAGGACACATTCACTGGTATCTAAAAATCCTCTCAACGATAAAACCTTCGATTTAGTGGATTTTATTATATCCCGAACAGATGCGGGATGGTATAGCAAATATGACTCAACTCCCGAGGAATCTGCAAAATTTATTGATGATATTTGGGAGTACATTAAATTTAGCTATCCAGATGTCCCTATGAAGCCATTGGTTATTACAGATTTCGGTGCTGAGGCGATTTCGGGATTCAAATCATTTGCCAATGCACATTGGAGCGAAAATTACCAGTATGATTTATTACGGTCTTATATTGCTGAAATCATGAAGAAACCGTTCATTGCTGGGGCGTGTATTGGTCATTTTCAAGATTTTCGCTTGAGCCCTTACGGAGGGTTTTTGAAGAAACCACAAGAGATGAACAATAAAGGAATTGTGGATTCCCATCGTCAACCTAAAATCAGCTTCTATATTGTGCAACGCATGTATGAGAAATGGAAAAAATTAGTCCAGGGATAAGATAACGAGATATTTACTAACCAAATATTTAACTTCAGTTCGATAATCCAAAATTTTTTTATAAATGCTTCATGAATATACATGAATCATATTTTCTTTTAACTAATTCTTAGTGAGTTTCTCTTATGAAATATGACACCCAATAACCTCGAGAGAGATGGTTAACATGCCACGAAAAACGAAAGCCGATAAAATTGAAGAAAATAACGAAATTTTTGAACAAGTTAAATTTTTATTAGGAATGATCAATGAAGATAACGGCGTTCCCCGAAATATTCGTAAAATTGCACAAGAGTCCCTCGATTCCATCAACACCATTGATGATAAAGACAATACAGCTGTTATAGCGGCCAGTAATTGTGTCTCATTGTTGGAGGATATCGCTCAAGATTTAAATTGCCCACTCCACACCAGAACTCAAATCTATCAAATTTTGAGCCAACTAGAACAAGTGAATGATGTATAAATACCGAAACAATTGAAAAACCTTTTTTTACTTCTTGTTCTGAATAATTAGGGAAGAATTATTGGAATCGTAACATATTTTTATAGAGTATCTTATAGGATTGTAGGTTCACTCTCTTTCTTCTTTTTCCTCTTTCTCCTTTTCTTGAGGGGGTCTCCGCATTGCGGGCAAGATTTTGCATCGGGCGAGCAATAATTTCCGCAATGAGGACATATAATATTAAAGGGCGCATTTTTCTTCCCCGGAAGCGATTGCACCAATTTATAGATTCCAATTACACCCAAGCCGATAGTCAAGATCAACCATACAATATTCCAATTTAAGGGTATTCCTTCATTATTTCCATCATCACTTTCATCATCCGTGTTCGTATCTGTGTTCGTTTCTGTATCTATATCGGGAGGCAATTCAACCGTTACGAAAATTGCCGTGGAATTTGCAGATTCGCCTGAAGCATTAACTGCAGTGACTGTAATAGAATAGGTTCCATTTAAATGTAACATTACCTTTTGCGCAGTTCCTGATGTTGTTTCATTTAATATTCCATCTACGTAGACATTATACGATGTTGCCCCATCTACTGCGATCCACGAAACGGTAATGTTATTAAATATTATCGTCTGGTTTGCAGTGATCCATATTGGAGCATCCGGGAGAACACCAACCATTAATGTCACACTATCGAATGCATATCCCCCCAATCCATCCAGAACGGAGATGGAGAGATTATAAACTCCATTTGAAAAAGGATCTAAATTGATACTTATCGGGTTTTCCGGGATCCAAGAATCATCCTCAATCTGGATGCCATCTTGGTAGACAATGTAGGTAGGATTTTGAATGGTGATATCGCTTATGGTCCATTCTAAATTATTTCCAACGCTCCCCACTACAAAATTTATATCTTCCGGATGTGAAATGGTCGGGTTGGTATTTTCACTTGCAGTTCCATAGATAGTGACGAGGGGGAAATAATCTGTATTATTGGAATCAATTTCATAGGGTGTATTCCATATGGTCAAATTATTGGTCGCCGCAGGATATTTCTCTTGATAATCGCCCCAATAATTCCCATGAACGCCGTTATCCCATGAATTAATGGTTCCATCTTGGACAAAATTAGGATAAATGTTATCAAAGATTTGATTGTTGAAAAAGAGATTATTATTGGATAAACTTATGGAAAATCCTCGAGTATTATTATATATTCGATTAAGATACACCATAGTTCCCGATCCAGAATTAACAAATTCTATTCCTGCATTCCCTGAATTTTCGGTGATATTATTTCTGAAAATTTGATTTTCTTGGGAACCATACACCATACTAATGCCACCACCATTGTGACCAAGATAATTATCCGAAATTTCATTATAAGAAGAATCAATTCTGATACCCGTCCAGACGTTATCCGCAATTAAATTATTATCCACCACAGTGGAATTCGAATCGGGATATATAGAAATGCCATATTCATTATTATTTTGTATAATATTTCCTAAAATATGATTTCCTGATGAAAACATTAGCTCGATACCTTTTTCAAGATTAAAACTAATAGTATTATTAATTATTCGGTTTTCAGATGAACTCGCAATATATATCCCATTTTTCTCCGAATTCTTAATACCATTTGAAGAAATCGTATTATTAAATGATGATGCGGATATTTCTAATCCATAATCTTTACTATTATTGATTGAATTGTGTAATACTGTATTATTGAAACTAGATGATAAAATTATTCCCGTTCCATCATTGTTAAAAATTTCATTTTGGTCAATGGAATTATTACTCGCATGATTTATATAAATTCCATTTGTATTATTTTCCAAATAGTTTTCTCCAAGCGTTATATTATTTGCATAAATTAAGATAATCCCAAAGGTAGAATTTACGATCGTACAATTTCGAATTATAACATAACTGGCTGAATCTCGAATTAGCAATCCTGATTCTGTTCCGCCTCCATTGATTTCCAGATTTTCAATTATATAGGGATCAGAATAAGTACCACTCCCGGTTTTATTTGGAAATGTGTCCCAATCATTGGCCCCATCATCGCCATCGATAAAAATGGGAGAATGGGTGATCAAACCCCGTTCATTCCAGACTGTTACTTTCACACTATCAGACACATTTTCCCCCAAGCCATCCAAAGCCATGATAGTCAAGTTATAAATTCCCATCGGCAATCCATCTAAATTGATTGTAATCGGATTCCCCGGTATTAATGACCCCGAGTCGATCTGGGCACCATCAAGATAAATCGAATAGGTGGGATCTTGAACGTTCATGTCATTTATGGTCCATTCTAAAGTATTCCCCAGACTCCCCACTATGAAATCCTTATCTATCGGATGGGAAATGGTCGGATTGGCATTGTCCCCTTCAGTTCCATTTATAGTTACGAGAGGAAGATAATCAATATTTGTTGCATCCATTTGATAGGGGGTATCCCAGATGATTAAATTATTGGTCGCAGCAGGATATTTCTCTGGATAATCCCCCCAATAATTCCCGTGAGTTCCGTTATCCCATGAATTACCAAGAGAATCAATACAATCTGCTGTTCCATCTGTATTTTCTAAAAAGACATTAAAATAAAATGTATTATTGCTTGATTCATCCAACTTGATTCCAAACCAAGTGTTTTTAAATGCTGTATTACCAAGAAATGTATTATCACTCGATGAAGGCAAGTAGATTCCATTCCCTGAATTAAAACTTGCGTTATTCCAAGAAATCGTGTTGTTACTCGAAACATCAACACGCATTCCGCTATATCCACTATATATTGCAGTATTCTCAGCAAGAGTGTTGTAGTGTGAAGAATGTATCAAAATTCCATGATCATCATTATGACTGGCAGTATTCCCGGAGAGCGTATTGTTATTCGAATACCATAAATAAATACCATAGTTGGTGTTATAGCTCGCATTATTTCCGACAAGAATGTTATTGCTTGAAGAAGATACTTGAATTCCAAATTGGGCGTTATTATTTACATTGTTCACCAATAGTGTATTGTTGCTGGAAGATTCTAACTTGATTCCATTCCAATCGCTATAACTGACATTATTCCCATAAAGTGTATTATTATTCGAATTTTCCAAATTAATGCCAATTTGAGTATTCAAAATCAAAGTATTTCCAGTAAGAGTATTGTTTGTCGAGGAACTAAGATAAATCCCCCTTACATTATTATTCAGCGTATTATTGTTCAGGGTCATATTCATCACATTGGATAAGTAAATCCCATAATACGTGGAAATATTCCCATCGAATACCGTGCAATTGCGAACGATTAGGTATTTATTGGTATTTTGAATGTGGATCCCATTGGCTGTACTCGCATTAATAGTATAATCTTCAATAATATAGGGGGAAACATACGTACCAAGTCCACTTAACCCTTCATTTGTGATGAATGTCGCAAGCTCGGTGTTTCCATTAATCGAAATTGGAATATGAGGTCCCGCTACTAAAGGAATCTCTATAAGATCTGAACCACTTTCGTAATCAATAGGGTTTTTCGTGGGATCGCTTCCAAAAATAAGAAGAATCACAAAACAAACAGCGAGAAAAAGCTTGAATTCGGATTTTGGCATGTTATACCTTTGTGTGATTTTTTGTAGCTTAATTAATACAGTATTCCTTTTTTGTTGTTTTTAATACTTTCCCCCCGCGAAAATCATTTTCTTACTTCTTGTTCTGAGAAAAATCTGACAAATACCGAGAAAAAATAATTTTAAACAACTAATTTCTACTATAATTAATATTCATACCCAGGAGAATGAAAGGCACCCGGTTCCGGTTCCTTTTTATCGTCGTCATCAAAATATTGTTCCCGGGGCTCTTTT
>JABCSI010000035.1 GCA_018238965.1 Promethearchaeota archaeon | reverse complement strand
AATGATGTGAATGTTATCGGAGATTACATCTACGAGAAAAAAGATGATAAATCATGGACACTCACATGTACCAATCCGTATCCTTGTGATTTTGATGAAGGCATCATTAAAGGTGTGGCAAAAGCGTTCAATGCGCATGTAAATGTTAAGCATGCAGTAGGAGATTGCCGGAAGAACGGTAATCGGAAATGTGTGTATCTAATTAATAAATTCTAATTTTTTCATCTTCTTTTTTGTATTTACTTCTTTTTTCCTTAACTTAATTTTTCTTATCCATCTTTTCTATTTCACTGAAATTCCTCTTTTGAGCACTTTGTGTCCGAAAAAATGGAGCCACATTAAATAAATTAGATGAGCAAATAGAACAAATAACTAAAAAAATTGGAAGGGATACCGATTATAGGTCTCCTTGTTTTTCCAGTTCCAAGCGTATTCCTTCCCACATTCCATCGATATAATCTTCCCAGATTTTGAAATCCGCTTCCTTCAAATGGCGAAATCGCGATTGACCCTTAAGAAATTCCCGAATATCTTTACGTTTAGTTTTGTCCATATATCGCTTGCTTGGACTGGAAATCACCAATTTTCCTTCAATTCGCTCCAAAAGTGGCCAATATCCAGTTTGTACTGCAAGACGGGCCAACTCTATGGATTTATCGGTGGGGAAACCCCATCCGGGCGGGCATGTACCCAATATTTCTATATACCGAACTCCTTTTCCGTTAAATTCCCGTGCTTTCTGGAATTTTTCGTAGATATCCCGGGGATGACTTGTGGAGGTCTGCGCAATATAACTCAATCCATGGGCTTCCATGATTTTCAGCATGTTTTTATTCATTTGCTGCTTGCCGAGAATTGGGGTGGTGGTGGTTTTAGCCCCATAAGGAGTCGCACCCGACCTTTGGATCCCAGTATTCATATAGGCTTGATTATTCACACAGGCAAAAATAAAATTATCACCCCGTTCCGATGCTCCGCTCAGCCCTTGGAATCCGATGTCATAGGTTCCTCCATCCCCTGCCCATGCCAATACCACGATGTCTTTATCTTGACCCTTGGCCTTTAAGGCAGCTGCAGCACCAGCTGCATTTGCAGCAACTGTTTCAAAACAGCAGTAAAATACCGGTACTTTCAGTGGAGTATATCCTCCGACACCTCCACATACAGTTGAACACGAAGCGGGGTTTGTTACTATGGTTTTCGGCCCCAGGGCTTTTAGTGCCCATCTATAGGCTAATTGAAGTCCGCAGCCGCTACACAATCGGGTTCCGGATAACATCATTTCTTCTTCGGGAATTTCACTGACTTTTAGGACCATTTTAGAACTCCTCCTTTTTGAAACCAAGTTCTTCCAGATGAACTCCGATAAATTCCACATGGGTGTTTTTCTCAACTTCGGGTATTTCCTGTTCTTGAACCGCCAATTTTACTCCACCGATGAGTTGATCTGCGGTGATGTCTCGTCCTCCTAATCCTACTACAAATCCTCGAATTTTGGGGCGATTTTCCGCCGCGTATAAGGCTGTCTTTAATTCAGCGCAGAGGATTCCCTCAACACCATAACCCACATCCCGATCAAACACAACAACGAGTTTAGCTTTACTGAATGCTTTCCGTAAATGTTCAATTGGAAAGGGACGGTATAATTTCAAACTGATTAGTCCAACCTTCAACCCTTCATTCCGTAATGTATCTACTACGCCCCGAGATTCCGAAGCCACACTTGCAACTGCAAAAATTAACACTTCGGCATCGTCGGCTTGATAGGATTTGTATATGCCATTTCCGTAATATCGACCGAATTTCTCCCCAAATTCTTTGGCGACTTCTTCTACGATCTCAATGGAGTACTCATGTGCTTTTTGCATCGAATAGCGGAATTCATAATAGCCCGGTGTATTTCCCTCGGGCCGTATCGTCAAACCAGGTGGAGTCACAGGGTTCACACTATGCACGTTATCAAAATCCGTGAGATTCAAATGGTGTTTCAGTGGCGGCAAAAATTCTCTCACCTTGTCATCATCTTCAATTTGCACCGACATCGTGGTATGGGACAAAATATAGCCATCATAGGAGACGAATGCTGGAAGATATACACGTGGATCCTCCGCCACTCGATACGACATCAGAACAGTGTCATAGGTTTCTTGATTGGATTCCACAAATTGCTGCATAAAACCGACATCACGCACGCTAAAGGCGTCCTGATGGTCCGTCCACACTGACCACGGAGCACCTAATGCACGGGTAGCGATGCACATAACAATAGGCAAACGTGAACCTGCTGCCCAGCATAGTAATTCATACATGTAGGCTAAACCGTTAGCACTGGAGGCAGTAAACACCCTACATCCCATTTGCGAGGCAGCAATAACGGCTGATATGGCAGATTGTTCACTTTCAACGCAAACAAATTGTGTATTGGGCAGTTCTCCTGATTCCACAAATTCTGAAATTTTTTCAACAACGGGGCTTTGGGGTGTTATCGGATAAGCTGCAACAACTTCTACCCCTGCACTTTTACACGCATAAGCCGCTGCGTGATTTCCTGTAATAACTTTTCGTTCTGGCATTAAAATTCTCCTCCTTCATTCCCTTCACATGAAGGGGCTTCCTTTTCAGGTACCATCTCAATGGCTTTCGTAGGGCATTCTGTAGCGCAAATTCCACATCCTTTACAGTATGTATAATTAAATACGGGTGGTATTTCTCTTGATACGGTGATTTCAGGGCAGTACATCCAGCATAGGTGACACGTTGGTTTGCCGGATTTGACTACTATGCATAGATCATTATGGAGAATGGGTCGCATTGTGCGCCATTCGCCTGTATTACCCGCTTCACCGACAGCGGGAGTTTGCATGGACGCTAAAATCGTTCGGGCGACATTCTTTTCAAATGCATCATCTTGTTTTGTTCTGACCATATTGATACACCTCTAAACTTTTACCTCATCAACTTGTGCAGTCTTTGCCGCTTGTTCTGCCGCTTTGATATTTAAGTCGGTTTTTTGTCCTTCTCCGAACATGTTGATGATCGCCTGTGTTGCATCCCCTATATTAATTTTAAGGGAGGATTGGGCTAAAACACCCAACACGGATGTGTTCACGATGGGTTGATTTTCTTGGTTAGTCAAATTCAAATCGAAAGCTATTTGGGTGAGATCAGCCGTTACCACTGTAATTTTTGCTGGATCAATCCCATATTCTTTTCGTATGTCTTCAGGACATTTGAAAGTGTTTAAAATCAGCGCTCCACCATCTTTAATCCGTGTTATTACATTATCTCCAAATACAGTTTCATCTAAGACTATTGCATAGTCCGCTTTTTGAATATGAGAGCGAACCCAGATAGGTTCATCCGATATACGGCAAAACGCGAGAATAGGTGCACCTCGTCGTTCGGTTCCAAAAGAGGGAAAAGTGGAGACGTGGGGATAATTCTCACTTAGAATCGCTGCATCTGATAAGATTTTGCCTGCAGTCACCGCCCCCATTCCACCACGACCCCAAAATATTATTTCAATCATGATTATTCACTGAATAAAATTTATAAAGTGTGAAATGATAATTCAATCAAGAAACCCTGGTTTTAGTTTTTAATAAAACCCAAGGTTTACGTATTTGACGTTATGGCTGTAAATATTAAAATCTTGTGATTACGATCCATTTTTGTGGGATTAAAGCGGGTCGGGAGAAAGAGTTTTATTTGTTTCATGATACTTAGGGATTGGTTATAAAGCATATTGCAAAACTTTTTCATCCTAAATAGATTTAGATTTCATAGGACAGTGACAGATTCTTCGGATATAAAAAAAGTGAGGGAGCAGCTAGCCCGGGCATTGCGTGAAAGAGACCGCTACCGCAATGAATTGGATCGGCTCCAACGCCGCATAAATAAAATGGCAGTGCCTCCCCTTTTATTGGCAAACGTTTCGCGCATCGTAGATGACGCTTTTGTAATTATTCATACTCCTTCAGGCAATGATTTTCTCGTAGCCAGCCCTTTTGAAAGTCTCCGGGCAGGTGATGTGGTAGGTGTTGATCAGCAAACCCTAAAAATTGTCAAAATTCTTCCTCCCAATGTGGATGCCTTCGTCGCAGGAATGGAATTGGATATAAAACCCAAAGAAACCTACGAAGATATTGGTGGTCTCGATGATATTATTCTAACCTTGCGGGAAGTCGTAGAATTACCTCTTACTAATCCAGAATTATTTGAAATAATTGGCATTGAACCCCCCAATGGTGTTCTTCTTGAAGGACCTCCTGGTACGGGGAAAACTCTAATTGCTCGCGCCGTTGCAAATGCAACCAATGCCACATTCATTCGCCTTGTCGGATCAGAATTGATTCAAAAATATATTGGTGAAGGTGCTCGGTTAGTTCGGGAATTATTCTCCTTAGCCCGAGAAAAAGCACCCGTTGTTCTCTTTATCGATGAAATTGATGCAGTTGCTTCAAAACGCACCCAAGATTCTCAAGTTTCTGACCGAGAAGTGCAACGTACTCTGATGCAGTTATTGGCTGAAATGGATGGATTTGAGGTTAATCAACAAGTCAAGATTATTGCCGCAACCAACCGCCCGGATATTTTGGATCCTGCTATTCTCCGACCTGGACGATTTGACCGGATTATCAAAGTTGGGCTTCCAGATGCGAAGGGCCGTGCTGAAATATTTAAGATTCATACTCGAAACATGCCCCTTCAAAACGTCACCTTGGATAAAATGGCCACTAGTTTGGAAAATCTTACCGGGGCCGATATTAAGTCAATTTGCACGGAAGCCGGTATGAATGCAATCCGCTCCAATCGAAAGGTGGTAACCGCAGAAGATTTCAAATTTGCACATGATAAATATATTCGCAGTACGCGCGAAAGCCGCCCCGCAGCACCCGTATATTCCTAATTTCAATTTGTGATAGATTTATTATTTATTCATAAATTTTTTTGCACTTTTTCATTTTTATCCTTCATTTAACCTTCTTTTATCCTTAATTGGAAAAGCTCAAGTGCTTATTCATGCATTGTGGGTAAAAATAAATAAAATATTACAACTTTGCGAAGAATTGTGTGGCTGTTTTAGCATATTTCTCAAAGATGGAAGGATTTGCAGCGACTTGCATTCCCTTCCATACTCCAAATTGAGGTGATGGGTGTCTTAGTAACCGTGCGTTGGATAATAGAGGTATTTTTTCACATTTTTTAAGTAAACGGCTGGGATAATACGCATATGAGGCCCCTCCCCCCGAAATTACAATATTCTTAAATATTTCCGAGCGAAGACTGGGATGGCAATCCTTAAGACTATCAATTAAAAGATCCCCTGCATTCTTGTCCTTTAGGCTCATTAATTCGGGAGAAAAGAGGATTTCAGGTGCGATAAAACGTTCTATCCCCAGCAATAGCGTGTCTTGGAATTGTGGAATTTCTAAAGATTCCTGAAACTTGGTTAGATCAGTATTTTGTTCAATAAATTCAGCCAAATCTAATTTTAAATCACACTGGTTCTCCACTATATCCGTTAAGAAGGCAGTATATCGGGGAGATTCGAGGTAAGGATGTTTTACTTTGAACAGAGATCGAAGGTATTGGCGAATGCGCCTTCCCGCTAATTTCGATTTTGCACCATTTTTCAAAACAGGTTTGCCATTATGATACAATATGATTCGGGTAAAATAATGCCCTACATTCAATAAAACCCCTGTTTTAATTTTGTGCCCGATGAAATCAAAGAAATCAGACCTTTGCGCGTAAATTGAAGCAAATTCGAAATCCTGAAATAAAAAGGTGATTAATGAGCTAAGAAAATCCTTCGACCAATCAGGAGAGATGGAAATAATTAAATTCTGCCCTTTAATATTCTCTGAATGCTGCAGAAAACAAAATTTGAGATATTTTTTAATAATCTCAAAGTTCTTGGGTTGCCCCCATGGAAATAATCCTTCCCGATGTAGCACACCTTGATGGGAATCCAGCTGGGTGCCAAATAATAATTGCTGTTGCTGTGCATCGGAACTTATTCGTGGAAATCCATAGGTGGAGGGCATTACAATTTGGGGGGTTTCCTCAGTTGAATTCCCGAATTTCGTATAAGCGGTACCTATATCTAATAAATACGTGTTTGCCATGTTCAATAACACCTTCTATCTATCATTATCTAAACACCAAGAACAGTTTCATTAAACATATTGATCAAATTTTCATGGGTTATATCATCCACAGACTTAAATGGAAAGATTGGGATTTGTAAAACTATTTCTGCGAAGTTTGGGAATAATCCCTTATTTCCGATGAAAATTCCCAATATCTGACCTTTTGGGTTAGATTCTCTTATTTGTTCAATTTTCGAGATTAAGGAAATGATTTTATCAAAATCTGGCTCAATTACAAGATATATTAGTTGTTTTTGACTCAATAAAGGTAAACTATGTTTAAACGCCTCATAATCAAAATTCCAGAGTGTTATTCCAATATGTGGATACTTCTCGAGTTTGAAATCATAAACATTCCAATCCTTGTGCTGGTCGGAAATATCGGTTTTGGCAAAAATCTCTTTCCAAAGGATTTGTTTCAACTCTGATTGGCTGCTAACTATGCCAATATCAATTCTGGTCTTACAGAGTTCTTCAACAATCGGTTTAAACGAATTAAATCGTGATACTTCGGCAAATTCGTACATATTTAGCTGCCCAAAACTTTCGATAAACTGGAGTTGGAGGTCGAAAACTATGGAGTCAATGACCTCCTCAGAGTCATATCGGTTATGAAATAGAATCATGTGAACAGAATTGTTTAGAAACGCCGCAATTCGCATCTTTAAAGCGTTCATTTGAATGGATTCGATGTTTTGATTATTAACTATAATTTGTTCTGAAAATGAATTTATGGCGGTGGTGAAACCAGCTACCAATTGGGGGTTGACCAAGTTCTCTGTGAAATCATGATAAAAAACGCTCAATCCCCCCGCACTAACAATCAATATTTTTTGAATCACGATGTCTGTTCCTCCTCTGACTTACTATCCCCTAAAAAGGGATTGTCCGTAGACTGATCAAGTTCCTCTCGAGAAACAGCATCAAATACATATGAAGGCATGCTTGCAGCTGGTGTTTTTTTACTTTTTGACTTGGATTTCTGATTTTTCAACTGCAATTTCCGAGCATTGTCGATCTTTTGCTGTTCGAAAAAGGTATCCTTCAATATTTTGATATATTCGTTCAATAAAACTGGATTTTTCGCCTTTTTCCTGTTCATTTCAAAAATTTGGCGCATGATGAAGTCTGGTCTGATAGTTTCGATAACAATATCTGATTGTAAATAGTAGACAATTTCCTTATTCTGATTTTCAATAGAATTAACAATGTCATAGTTCTGGAGATTTTGAAGTAAATCCATAACATTTCCAACACCGAATAATCTCATTTTTCTCAGCAGGGATTCCGGGGCATGGGTTTTCCGGAGAAGATCAATAATTCTAAAATAATTTGTTTCCTGCATTACTTTAGCCAATTCGATGTTATCGCGTGTGGTGGGATAATAATATTTGAAATAATCACGAATCCGTTTTGAGATTTTCTCCCGAATTTCAAAATCTGCAGCGTCCTTGCCTTTATCCGTAAAATTTAATGGCGGAGCCCGCATCACTACTAAATCATTGACTAAAAATACATAAGTTCCCTCCAATCCCTTAATTGATGCTATTTTGATCAAATTATTGTGACTTAAACGATCCAGAGCCATTTCAAAATTAAATAACGAAGCATGCAAATTATCATCCAACCAAATTTTCAACTCGTCCTTGAAGAAAGTACCCTCCTCTTCTAGAAGTTGAAGAATAGCGCGATTAACTTCATTGGCATAAATTATTGCAGATCGTTGCTCTTCATTTGTTTGGGGATATTCTTCGAATCTCTGTAAAATCGAGGGCAAAAGGGGATTGTATGTCTCTTGTTCTATGTAGGGTATTAAATAGAACATAATATCAGACATTAAATCGGAATAATCCTCGGCGTTTTCTTCAGGTCTTAGTAACAGGGTAAGGAAATAATTGTGCAGACTTCCCGTCCACATACTTAAAATATTAAGGGCGCCGACATACATCGATATAACATCGGCTTTTTTACTATACATGTGCTGAGAATATAACTGCATCAGTGATTTAAGCGACAAACCTGTGTCTTTCGGAAATTTGCCCAGAATCTCTCCACCAGAACGGTTATCCCATTTCCACAATACAAGTCCTAACGGCATTATTGATTCCCTCCTTCATTTTGGTTAGCTTTATCACCAAGATCCCAATCAATTCCCATATCATCGATCAATTCTGCAGAATCATCTAAATCCGTGGTAGTTTGCGATAAATTTTGCATGTAATTGGATATTAATTCAACAATATCAATCATCAAATTATCAGAACTAACTCCTTCCTTGGATAACCGCGTCTTGATGTCACCTTGGGAATAAATTGAGACATCATTCAAATATTGGATGGCGTCTTCCGTGATTAACATTTTTCCCGTCGCCTCATGGTATTTTTGGATGAAGGCGCTCACAGCATCTCCACTTGATTTAAATGGTGCATCTAAATCCAACATCATCCAACGGTTACCGTATTTAGCTTGCATTTGATCCGTTCTAGTGAGAAATCGGTCATGTAATTCGCCTTTGGGATTTTTCATGAGTTTTTCAAGCAATGTCAGATTTTTAATATATCGGGGTATTCTGGCTTTTCGAATCGTAATATATCCCACCACACTTGAGATTAATACAGCCGAGGCAATTCCAATAATTAACCAATATGGTGTAGCAAGTCCCAAGAAGGTTGGGTATTCTACGTTGATGAAAATGTGGAATTCTTCTGTGCTATAATTTGTTTTTGTCACATGTATTGTCAATGAATATAATCCTGGGTCTTCAAATATTGAGAGATTCACTAAATAATTTCCATTTTCTAATTCTATAGCAGATCCTTCCCAAACTTGCCCATCTTTAGATATCGTATATGTAACAACACAGTCTTCAACTTCATTTCCCCAGATATTATGAGTCTCTATTTCTAGTTCGATGGATTCCTTCTGTACAATTTTTAATTCGTTAGAATCCTCAGAAACACCTGCCTCCCTTAGCGTCTCGGTTATATTCAAAATAAACGGAATTTCTTTAATTTCAAACGAGAATTCTACGATTTGGGTTGTGTAATTCTGCTTGGAAAACTCGATATCAACAGTATACGCTCCAATGGGCAATATTAGGAAATTTGGTGCAAACAGATATTCATCATTGCCGAAATCGGTCAAAATTCCTGAATATTCCGAAATAATTTCCGAATTATTAATATGGGAAATAGTATAGGATGGAATTATGTTTTCTACAAAGATATTTCTATAGGAATCAAAATATTGAAATGAAAATTGCAGAGAATTGCCATAATAGACAGTATAGGGGATTACTGAGAGTGAGGTATCATTCACTGAAGTCGGAATTAATTCGATAAATAATAAAAATCCCGTATATGTGGTGCTAAAATTAGCTTTCGTAAAAGTTAGGTCAACTTGGTAAGTTCCTATAGGAAAATTTTCTGTCGTGGGTGAAAAATCGTAAATACCCGGTAAATTTTCACTTAAACTGCCACTTTCCGCCACCCAAGAACTACTTGTATCGGTAATTTCAAATGTTGTTATGGCTCCCTCAATAGAATTATTGGTGACACCATTTGTGAAATTAAAATCAAAACTAAGAGGAGATAATGCAAATAGATTAACAGGCAGACCTTCCAATTGGGAACTATTCACCATTGTGGGGATCTCGGAGATGACTATTTGGATGCTGGCATAACTCGAAATATATCCAAAATTATGAAATATGATAAATCCATTATAAGTTCCAATCACTAACGATGCTGTTTGGGGATCGAATACATACAACCCATTTTGATATAATAGATTCCCCTCGATGACTTCTTCTGTGGTACTATGCTCTAACTCAAAAGTGAGATCGAGATCGGGAATAGAAATATTCCTGTATGAATCGTAGAACGCATAATCCAAAGTAAGATTTTCCATAGTCACGTACAAGAAGTGCTCCGAAGTGTATAATGTATTGGACTCATTGACAGTTGTAGGGATATTGTTGACAGAAATTCCAAAATCTGTGCTTCTTTGATTATAATGTGGTTTCATTGCCGTGATAATGACATTATCGGTTCCAGGAATGCCGATTGAGGAATCGATCGTAATGGTATAGATTCCTGGACTAGTCATGATCATGGGAGCGTTTATTAAAAATTCGTTCCATGTTGCAGTGACAGTTCCCCCTATAATAGGGATATCATTTACTGTATCGTTGTAAGATGCCGTTATGGTAAAATTATCCTTCCAGATGATAGATGTGGAAGGTTCGGCCAGTGTGAGTTGTGTAGAAATGTTATAAATATTAAAGTTAACTTGGATAGAATTTGGACTACTATAACCGTATACTTCTGCAGAAATTTCAATCGAATATATTTCCGGATTTGCCGAGGTAAAGTAACCGCTGGAAGTATTGACAATAAAACTATGGTTTCCCTGCTGAGAAGGAATTATTGATGCATTTCCCAAATATACTACTTCATATTGTGAATTTCTAATCAAAATTGTGGTTTCATTCGCCCAAATTGGCCCTTCATAGTCGGTAGGCCCGGTTACATTGAACATAAATTTGAGATCAATCAAATCGTCCCATATATATTTTATAGGTAAATTATTGAACAACACTAATTCTGTTGTGAAATCTTCTAAATCTCCTCCTCCAAGAGATACATTCAAGTTTGCATAGAGATAATTAGAAAAGGGAGATCCTGTGAAATTATGGGCAAGAGCATCAGTTTCCCCAACTGGTTGATCCTCTGAAAAAAAAGAGACAGTGATGGCATAATCTATTGAATTTGTCCATTGAATCGTTACATTGCCATTTTCATCAGCAATTTCATAGCCTATTGGTTCACCGAAGGAATCATCCGAAGTTCTATTGTAAAATTCAATTTTCGCCCCCGTCATATTTTCTTGAAATTCCCTAGTGATGAAATGCAGAGTTATATTGATAAGATTCACATTTTGAGTTAAATTCAGAGGATTTGATAAATTGACATCTTGAATTCCCCCCAAATCTAATGTTTGTTGATAATTATGATAATCGATAAAAACGTCATAACTGGAATTAAGATAATGGAAAGTAATATTTCCCTGACTATCGGTGGTACCTTCCCATAAGAAATCTAATGTTTCGTTATTGAAAATCGAAATAGATGCGTTTTTAACAGGGTTATCTTCCAAATCCAGAATTTGGAGTGTAAGTGTGGTTGTGTTTGTTTGAATATCAATGACATCTGGGGATCCGGGAATTGAAAAGTTTGTTTCTGCTACACATTGGAGAGTTTGATCTTGAATCCAGGGGAAAATAACTTTGGCTGTATAATCCCCATTCATCAAATGCGAAAATTTGCCTAATCCTACGGAATCAGTTATGCTTGAAAATTGATATTCCTCCCCAATTTGGTTGTAAATACTGACATTGACATTCTCAATATCGTTTCCCTCTAGGTCGGTAATATGGAAGTCAATTTTTCGGTTAAATAGCACAGTTTCTGTTAAAGCATCATTTGTGGCAAATTCTGTACCGGAATTTTCCACCTCTACCGAAATTTCATTATATTTTCCGGGAAACAAATCAAGATCTTCAAATAACATAGATCCAACTTCACCTGGAGCAAGATTGATTGTTGAAGATGCAATTTCCGTATTATTACGGAGTACCCTCACCGAACGGCTTTCGCTTAAAGTACCCCCGTTTAAAATGGTGGCATTCAAGGATGGATTGATACTAAGGTTTGTTGAAAAATCCAAAACTGCGAAATCATCGACAAATTGATCTTGAACTTCATAGGTATTAGATTGGAATGCGTTTTCTCCGACACCAAATCCGAAAATGATAGGAATTCCCCACGTTTCTCCAACTTGAAGACTGGTGCTTTCATATTTGGTCGCAATGCCGTAATCTTGGTAAACAACTGGCGCTGAATTTTTCAATTTATCATTTATGACATTTGCTTCTATCGTGTTTGGTGCCCCAATATCCCAATCACTCGGATAAACTGGTGAACTCCATCCAACTGTATTGTCTGTGGCCGGATCCGATTGGAAAATGTACCCAGATGTACCATTAAATCCTGCAAAATCATCATCGTAGGTTTCATCGATGTCAAGATCGGCATACATAAAGAATTCTGCTTTATAGTCAATAAGCGTTTGACTTGATATGTAAAATGTCATGATAAAATATTCTTTATCTGGATAGAGTTTTACATGAATTTTCAATTGGATTTTCGCTACATCATGCTCCAGAATGACTTCGGTTAAAATGGGAAGGTCGAAATTCCCATATTCATAATTGGATATATTGGTGAGCGTTTTAGTTATGTTGAAATCTTCGAGACTATATACCGTTCCCTCATTAACACTCAAATAAAACATCTGATAATAACTGTGATAAAAACCCTCAAACCATAAATTATAGTAGTGATAATCTATGAACCCAGATTCATTTAAGACAATAAATAAAAGATCATTATCGAATATTACATATTCTGCGGCTGATTGGGGAATTTCCATCGGATCTGAAGGATCTAATAAATTCGATTCAAAGTCTTTTCGAGGGGATAAAATTATATCTTGCTTTTCTGTGGATTCTAAGTGTAGAGAAGTAATATCGACAGAAATAATTGCATTTGTGATGATTAATAATACCAAAAAGGCAGCGGGCATTAATTTTTTGAATATAATCTGTTTATTGAGTCGCATTTCAATCAGTTGATATTTCTTGTTATGTTATATAGAAGAACATAGTATTATTGGGATTTAATTTTTTTCACCATTATTGAAATAAAAATAGATGAATCGATAATTTCGGTGTATATACGACAAATTCATCGTAAGTGCCTAAGAAAATGGAAAAAATCTTATCGGAACACCATTCCTAAAAATATTAAGGGACAATAATTGATATTGTCTTGACAACGATGACAATAATATTTACCCATTTAGATGGTGACGGCGTTTGTTGCGCTGCGTTAATAAAGATGATTCCAAAATACCAAGATGCCTATGTCTATTTCACCCATCCCGCGGGACTAAAGCATGATTTGAGTTCAATTTCGGGTGATGATATCGTTATTTGTGACATTGCGATTGATCTACGGAAACAACAAAGTATATATGCCCTTCTCGAGCAATTCTCAAATGAATTTTCAGTTATTTACATAGATCATCACGCTCAACCGGATGGAATGCCTACCAATGTGGTAAATATTCACGATCAGAACGTATCAGCAACCGAACTAGTATATCGGTTCTTTTATGATCAATTACCTTCTTGGGCAGACCACATTGCCTTATTGGGGGCAATTTGTGATTATTTGGATAATAGTCCCTTGATGCAACGGCTTGTACACCATTATGAGCGCCGAACCCTCTTTTTGGATGCAGGATTTCTTGCCCAAGGATTAAAAAAATTAGGAAGAAGAGGTCATTATGAGAAATTGCGGAATTTAGTGCAAGAATTCAGCTCCGGAAAAGTTCCCAGTGATATCAAGGAATTAACCCAAGCCGCTATTGCGGCAACCAAAGCAGATAACAAAAAACGCCCGAAAATTCTCGAACAATATGTCTCGGAAAAAAATATTGCCTGGATTCAAGATCCCCCTTCCATGTCACATTCAAAGATTGCTCACTGGATTTTAGGAAATTCTGGAAAACATATAGGGTTAGTCATCCGAACACTCAATTCAAAACGGCAATTGGTGGATATCACTATTCGTGGGTGGCGAAAATTGGATCTTCGGACTTTTATCCCAGCCATTGCTATGAAAATGGGTGGTTCGGCGGGTGGTCATGCAAATGCTGTAGGTTGCCGTATTCCTCAAAAGAACCTCAAGTTATTTTTGCGGATTCTGGATGGTCATGAAGTTTTTAATGGCATTGAACCAGTTCCTTCGGTTGAAGAGTTAATTCCTCTTAAGCCGAACTAAGGGTTCTCAAAGAATTACAAATTTTATTTGGAATGATTTCTTAATTTCAACGGATTAGGGTACTACCATAAAATTTGAAAAAAAGTGATTCATTATGAGTGCAGATAATTCTACCAAAAGCAAAGTCTACTTTATTGGGATGCAAACCGAAGAAAGCGATGATCAGATTCATCTCAAGGTTCAACGCTTATTTGATCAAGCGGATTTTTCGTCGGTGATTCAAAAAAATGATCTTTCAGCTGTGAAAGTTCATTTCGGGGAACGAGGTAATTCAACCTTCATTCCTCCTTGGTTTGTTCGATCAATTGTTGATAAAATCCGTGCATCGGGGGGGAAACCCTTTGTCACTGATACAAACACCCTTTATAACGGAAAACGTCGAAATGCGGTTGACCATCTTGAAACTGCCATCTTACATGGGTTCACCTATGCAACTGTAGGTGCTCCTATCACCATTGCAGATGGATTGCAGGGAAAAAGTTACGTGGATGTGGAAGTCAACCAAAAACACTTCAAATCCATAAAATTGGCTTCTGATATTGCCCATGCGGATAGTGTAATTGTATCCAGTCATTTTAAGGGCCACATGATGGCAGGATTTGGAGGTGCCATTAAAAATATGGCGATGGGTGGTGCGTGCGTACAAGGTAAGAAGGAACAACATAATGTTCGACCCTATTTACCCGAGCCTGAAAAATGCACGGGGTGTGGTACTTGCGAGGAGCATTGTCCCAGTGATGCGATTATTGTTGTCGGTGGTAAATCCCAAGTTGATGAAAATTTGTGTCTGGGCTGCGGAGATTGTTTAAGATATTGCCCTGAGGATGCCTTAGAATTTAATTGGGAAAGTGGAATCCCCGAATTCACGGAACGAATGGTAGAATATGCCTATGGTTTTTGGAAGACCCACCAAAATCACATGGGATTCATAAATTTTGTTATCGATATCACGCCCGAATGCGATTGTTTCAGTCTTTCGGAAACAACCATAGTGCCCGATATTGGAATTTTGGCATCCACTGATCCGATTGCCCTAGATCAAGCGTGCTATGATTTAGTAAATAAACAACAAGGAAATCCTCATTCTCGCATGGAGTCAAACCATGCTCCCGGAAAAGATAAATTTACCGGGGTGCATAAAGAAACTCGGGGAGACATTCAACTGTCATACGGCGAGCAACTTGGGATTGGCACCACAAAGTACGAATTGGTGAAAATAAAATAATTGAATATGGGGAAGTGGGAGTTAGGATATTATGCATCTATGATTTTTTTGTTTTTTGAGGATTCACATCCGAGAAGCGGGTGTGGAATTCCATACTCGTTCCCTGACCCCGGAAAATTGTATTGTAGGGCAAATTTTTGAGAATTCGAATCATCACCAGATTAGTCATTAGTACATCTCCACATATACCTGTAAATCCCTTTTCTTGGGCAATTTCAATGAGTTTTTTTGTGATATGTCTCCCAATTCCAAATTTCCGATACTCTTTATCTACTGTTATGGCGATTTCCACCAAGCTTGTGTCTTCCCGTAGATAATACTCTCCCAATGCAATGATATTTTTTTCCTCGATATTTCCTACAATTCCAACTATGACATAGGAATTCTGGTAATCACACACCACTTGAGATTGGGTGAGTTTGTGGTCAAATTTCCGCATAAAGGTAAAAAATCGAGAGACGCGGTCTTCCGGACTGAGTCGATAATAAAGATCCTGTACTTCCCTCTCATCGGTGGGCTGAACAGCGCGGAAATGGATGGTCAAATTCTCAGAGGGGATATAGTCCCATATAATATCAGGATAAATGACAACAACACCATCCTTTGTCGTGGGGATTTGTTGATCTTCGTAAACCTTATTCATTTTTTTGGCAGTATCTAACAATTCTTGGCGATATTTTGGGTGGGCGATTCCAATCATCTGCAAAATGCGTTCTCGAATGGTTTTTCCCCGTAAATAGGCAATTCCATACTCGGTTATGATGTAATGGACATCTATAGCGCGTAAGCTCACTGGTTCAAAATTTAAAAGAGGTAGAATTCTGGATTTCCCCGATTTTGTTGTGCTGGGAAGGGCTACGATGCAACGACCTCGATCAGATAAGTTTGTCCCAGTCATAAAATCAGATTCTCCGCCTGTCCCCTCAAACACTGTGGATTTCAAATCATTGGTGGCCTGACCTAGCAAATCAACTTTCATTGCTCCGTAGATGGAACACATTTTATGATTACGGGCAATCCGAGGAATATTAACCAAAAATTCCGTTGGATGGAATTCAATGAAGGGATTATTTGCCAGAAATTGATAGAAATTCTTGCTTCCTATGGCTAAGCTGGTCATGATGTGGGGAAAATAGTTCTGTTTACACGTAATCACATCATTTTGGATTAAGGGCATAAAGGATTCGGGCAGAACTTCGCTATAAATGGCGAGATCTTTTTTCTGTGATAGATGTTGTGGTAGTTTTTGACAGATTTTGCCGATTCCGATATTGAGGGTGGAGCCATTTTCAATCAATTGGGCGACGTAGCTAGCAATTTTATCCAAAGCCGATGATTGCTCAGGATTTTCGATTCCCGACCCAAAACTGTAGGGATCATACTCAATTAATGGCATATCATGATAGCAATAATAATCTATTTCATCGAATTGAATAAAGGAGTTTCCCATAGTGCGGGGCATTTGAGGATTAATTTGTGCTATGGTGATCCTTGCCATATCTACCATGGTTTTATTGATGTCCACATTGATGCCCAGGGAACAATATCCATTTTTATCCGGAGGTGACACTTGAAGGAGGGCAACATCAATGTAAATTCGCTGCCGTTTTCCCCGGAGGAGACGGGGGATTTCTGAGGAACTTATCGGGGTAAAATCGCTATGTCCTTGATTGATCGCATTCCGTAATTTTTTCGATCCTACAATCGATAACGTATTATGACGGAATGAACTGGGGTTCAAATCATCGAAGAATTCTCTGTCCGATAGGGAGAAGAAATGAAGGACTTGACAATCATTCCAGCGATATGTGTCCTTGGCCAGTTCATCCGTTAGAAAGATTGGTTCCGAGCACCCGCTTCCAAAGAAGATGCGGGAACCCGGGGTGATGATCTTTTCCAGATCTGCCGGGATAATTTCTTTGTGTTTTGATATCTCTCGCCAATTGTCGACATCGAATTGACCCATGTTTCATATACACCGTCAGAAGGTTTTAAATGCTTACTCTTCAAAATCATAAAAATCGGGAAAGGAAGAATTTCAGATGGAGGGAGATTTCTGATGAATAGTGGATTTCTTACGAACTGAAGATCCCTCTGATTAATATAGATCTATCGACTATGGATAATATGGATCAAATAACTACGAATCCTTCTGAAGCTTACGAGTTTACCGAAGTTATTCCGAAAAAAACCAAAATCGCTTTTGGAACTATCGGAGCGGGAGTTGGCATGCTTTCTGGAATCGGTTTAGGATCGGCTATTACGTTCTTTTACAATATAAAGCTTGGCTTAAGCGAGGAGCTGGTCACACTTGCCTGGTTAATATTTGGAATTTGGAATGCACTTAATGATCCCCTATTTGGTATTTTCGAGGAACGCACCAAAACGAAAATTGGTCGCCGCATTCCTTATATCAGATACGGTGCTCCGATTTTCGCCCTAACCTTCATATTTTGCTGGTTTCCCATATTTACTTCAAGTGAAATGGGCTTATTTTGGAATTTGCTTTTAGTTCTCTTCCTATTTGATTCGACATACACTATGATCGGGCTTATTACTTATACCTTACCTGCGGAAATGTGTATTACTCAAAAAGGGAGGGCGAGTTTCTCCCTTTACAGTATTATTTTTGGTGCCATAGGTATGCTCGTTTCGATGGTTTTACCTATGGTCTTGTTAACAGGTGAAACCACGGACCTAAATCCGATGTTCAAACCCGCTATGATAATCGTAGCTTTTATCTCATGTGTTATCATGATCTGGGGGAGTTATCACATAACCGAAAATAAATATGCTATGCATGAACCGACTTTAGGATTCTTCCAATCCATTAAATCTACCTTTAAAAACAAAGCTTTTCTAATATTCGAAGCAAATAACTTCTTCTATGAAATTGCTTGGACGATCGTGATTGGGATGCTAACATATTATGTTCAATTTGTTCTTGGATTTACTGGGTTTATGGCTACAGTTCCCCTACTCGCTGTTTTCTTGATGGTTTTCATTTTCATTGGCCCTACAAATAAACTGTTAACCAAATATAATCTGAAAAAATTGTATATTAGTGGGTTACTGATTGCCTCCCTTGGGTTTCTAATGCTTTTCTTTTCGGGTACCAACCCAGTGTTTTCCTTTATAAGTTTGGCCGTAATCGGGATTGGATTTTCACCTATTACTTTAACAGGTCCTCCACTGATGCATGACATCATTGATTATGATGAAATTTTAACCGGAAAAAGACGTGAAACAACCTATGCAGGGGTAAATGCTCTTATCACAAAACCCTCAATTTCAATCGCCAATGCTCTGTTTTTAATGCTCATCAAAGCATCTGGTTTTGATAATAGCCTAACTGTTCAATCTGAACCAGCCCAAAAAGGAATTTTGATGGCATTCAGTTTAATACCATTCATAAGTTTACTTCTTGCAACATTCTTTGTCTATTTCTTCCCCTTGTCTGGAAAAGAGTGGCAAAAACAAAAAATGGAATTAAATGCTATTCATCAACAAAAAGAAATCGACTATCTTGAGCAATTGAAGGGAGAACATCCCGAAGAATTTTCCAAATAGAGTGATAGATTACTGCATCCCCTTATGGGTGAATTTTACGTATGTATAATTTTTTTCCTTGATTTTTCCATTGGGTTCCCAATTCGATTAAATTCGGATAAGCAAAAATTGGTTTTCGATCTTGGAATATAGGGATTGGAAAATCATTTTCATCACTTTGAAAGACATCATTCTCTTGAATTAGTGCTTGTTTCTCGAGTATTTTAAATCGATATACTTCATGTAACCCGAAACAATCTTTTTGATACCGAGGAAAGATATAAAGTACGGGTTCCGTAATTCCTTGTGCGAATTTTTCCACAAATGAGCGATCTTCAGTATCTATGTGAATCTTCATCGTATGATTTCTTCTTATGGGCTAAAAAAATTAAAAATACCTATTATGAATTTTAAGAATATATCTTTCCGACATTTAAATAAAAATGATCCTAAAATCCATGAATAAAATTCCTTACGGATACAGTAAATTAAAAGACCTCGGAAGTTTTCTATAGCTTATATGAAGAAGCGTCTTAAAATTATTCTTATTATCTTGGCGGTGGTAATCTCTGGAGGGATTTCCACATACTATTTAATTAACGTTTCACAACCATGGTATACATTGACGAATACAGACAACTGTGAAGCAGAAATCGGTACTGATTCCGAGTTAATGCTATATAATGAAACACTTGTTTTTGGGAATGATAAATCCGAACTAAAATTCTTTGATTTATCTTCAGATGACCCATTTGTGCCTACAGATATTCTAAATCTTAGTGTTTCTGCGAAACATCGGTTTGATATTGAGGATAACTTGCTTTATACAGTTGATAGTACAATATTTTATATAGTGAATATTACGGATCGGGTGGATCACGGAGTTGTGGGCTATTTTTCGACCACATACTTTTTCGATGATTTTTATTTGGATGGTGATCTGGTATACATTGTTTCTCTTGCGAACCTCTTTATTCTAAACATTAGTGATCCTATGAATATCGAATTAATATATAAAAGATCTCTCTTATTTGGTCTTCATGGATTAGATT
>JABCSI010000034.1 GCA_018238965.1 Promethearchaeota archaeon | reverse complement strand
AAGATCCTTCTTTATATTTTCTTCATTATTTTCCATATTATTTTCCCCAATATTTTGTATACTTACACAAGCAATTTCGCACCTAAAAATCTGTGTGAATTACCCACGCACTTCCAGTAAGATTATCTGTTTGCAATACTCGAAACTACAAAGTGTTTTTTAGCATAACGCCTAAGTATAATCGATGAACGTACCGAATATTCAACAACAACAACAACAAGTTCAAAAAGTTTGGATCCCAATGCTTTTTTCGAACGGATTTGCCATATTATGTTTAATTATCGGCATTCTTACTCCGAAATTTTCTTTTATTTCTATCTTTTGTGCATGGACGGTGTGGATTGTGCAACTGGGAAGTTATATATATGTAAGTTATATAGGGCTAGGATTACGGGCCGAACTTTCGCACGCAAATCGGCTGTTACTAATTGGATGGTTATTTATATCTCCGATGCTACAAATAGGGATATATTTACAGAAGTTCCTATTGTCGACAGCCTATCAAAATTCTTGGAACAATATCCCCTCGAATTTAATTTCCTGGTGGATTTGTCAAGGCTGTCTTCTATTATTGCCGATTTTTGTTTCCCATCGGTGGAAATATCAATCAGAAAATATTAAGGAAATCCCTACAATCCCTGCAAATACAGTCGACGCGACAAACGCGACAAACACTGCAAACACCTCAAACTCTACAAATCCTACAAACCCTTCAAACCCTTCAAACCCTTCAAATCCTACAAACCCTTCAAACCCAGCAGACGCTATAAGCACTCGATTCTTAAAATTGAAATTAATGGGCCTCCGCTATATCCAAATCAGTGGATTAATACTTCTCGTCGCAGGAATTATTTTTGCAGGATTGCTGTTGATACATGTCGAGGGTGATTTTTGGGGTTATTTGGGGATTATGGGGCTGAATTTTCCGATAATTATCCCTGTAATTATTCTACCCGCCGTTTTGTTAACGATTCCCGCAATTCAAGAAGCAAACATAAGGAGGAAAAAATCCCGGATCGGGAAGACTCAGAAAATTTTAGTTCCCACTGTGGCAATCCTCCTTATCATTCTACTGATTCCATTGTTTTCAATTCCAATCAATATCCAGAGTGCGAAGGAGGCTTTTCCTTCAGAATGGAATACAGAAGATCCCTCGTTTTTAACCAATCCCTATTCTTTTTCTACCCAGCTATTGGGGCAATCTGTTCCCGATTGTCAGGTTCAAGAAGATATCCTCTTTTTTAATGGTTCGGAGAGCAGTTATTTGCAGGATCGCAATCTCAGTCTCCATTTCGATGTATATTCGCCCCTTCCAACAACCGAAAATCTCCCCGGAAAAAATGCTACCATTATTCGCATCCACGGCGGTTATTGGGTGCAGGGTGACACAAAAATGATGGTGCAACAATGCCGATATTTCGCCTCCCAGGGATATATTGTCTTTGATATTCAATACGGTCTGCATAATTCAACATCCAATATCCCCTTTGACATAAAGGGTAATTTTACCCATGACGACATGATCCGTCATGTAGGGAATTTTACCCATTATCTTGCCGACCATGCTCTGGAGTACGGCGCAGATATTAATCGGACGATTGTTTTTGGGGCTTCGGCAGGCACTACTTTAGCCATGGCAATTGTGTATGGACAAGAAGATCCCCGTATTTCGGCGTGGATTTCACAAGAAATTATCTTTAAAGGGTTATATCTCTTTTATCCCGCCAGCGGTTACCAAGAAAACCGTGATGTGGTAGGAACTGCCGATTTTCTTACCCCGGAAGTGTTAATCCAGGCAGATTCACCTCCTTGTTTAATCTTTGCAGGAACCCATGATCAATTGATCAATCCAGACGTCTCCCAGGGGATTAAATCCGAATATGAAAAGTTTGGAGATGAAAATTGTTGCATAATATGGCTGAAGTTTTATCCGCATGCCTTCGCGTGGAATGAATATAATTCGGGGTCACAAATTGCCCTATATTATACGGAGCGATTTCTTAAAGCCGTGAGCATTACCACTTGAAACTTTTTAGAGATTTTTTGCATTTTAATCTAAGTAAGTATTTTTTCCTGCATTTTGCGCAAATTCGGAATATAAATATTAGATTATGAAATAATAGGGGTAATCATGACTAAAAAAAAACTAGGGTTAATTGGCATAGGGAATATGGGAAATGCCTTTTTATCAAGTCTACTGCGTGATAATGCCAATTACTATGAGAAATATTATATATTTGATATAAACAGAGACAAAATTGCGATTTTTAAAGAAAAGGAAAAAATCACCATATGTTCAAATGTTCAAGAAGTTGTAGAAATGACGGATACAATCATATTGATCGTGAAACCACAATCTATGGAAGAGGTCTTAATTGATATTCATCCCTTATCGCTGGATAATAAAAAATTTATCACGATTGCTATGGGTTTACCAATTGAATTTTATCGTAAATATTTGGGAGAAAAATGTTATATCTCTAGAGTTATGCCCAACACTCCATATCTGGTTGGAGCGGGCGCCGCAGGAATCACCTTAGATCCAAAATTATCAGCGGAAGATGCCCAAAGGATTAAGAAAATATTCACTCTCAGTGGGAAAGTTATCGAGTGCAAGGAAGAGTTATTGGATGTGGTTACGGGTCTCAGCGGCAATGGTCCCGCTTATTTCTTTATTATCATCGAGGCTTTGGCAGATGGGGCGGTAAAAATGGGGTTATCAAGGGAGGATGCATATCTTCTAACCGCCCAAACAATGTTGGGATCTGCAAAGTTGGTTCTTGAATCTGGAAAGCATCCAGGTGTATTGAAGGACATGGTAACTTCTCCAGGTGGAACGGCAATTTCCGCAATTAGAGTACTCGAGCGGGAAAAAATCCGGAGTACATTAATCGAAGCGGTTATCGCAGGAACAAAAAAATCTAAGGATGTTAGGGATAGAAGCATCCGCCAATAGGGCTCCGGTAATACAAATAGATTCACCAATCAACAATGCAACAGTTAATGGAACAATCACAATTTCTTGGACAGGTGATGATTTTGATGGTGATTTATTATTATTTGATATTGAATATAGCTCCGATGGTGGATCAAATTGGGAAAGCATTGAAACTGATTTTACAGATAGTTCCATATCTTGGAATTCAACCGATGCTGTTAACGGAGACACATTAATTCGTGTCAACGCATCAGACGGTTCATTAACATGAGTAGATGAAATTTCAATTGTTATTGAAAACCCTAACAATATTTCAGATATTTTAGATTTCCTTGAAGATAATCTATTATATGTGGGGATTGGTGGGGGCGGATTTGTTTTAATCATAATATTGATAGTTGTCATACGAAAGAAGAAGAAATAATAAACATTGTGACTAATTCTAACTGTGTTTCACTGGAATGGCTCACATTTTCTATTCGATAGGCTATGACTCTTATCGAATAGTATACTTTTTTGCTTTATTCTCCGATTTAGTCAGATTTACTAAGATTTTTAAAGATTCATTCCATTAAATGAGTAGCCCAATAAATGAGTAATCCAACGAGTATGTTAGAGGATCAGAAGGAATTCTGGAATCGCGTTGCAGATGAGAAGGAATTTACTACTCCTTTTCGTTTGGAAATATTCAACCAGTATATTCCATTATCTGCAAAAATTCTTGATTTTGGTTGTGGATACGGCAGAACTTTATTCAAATTATACCAGGCAGGTTATACAAACGCATTAGGGATTGATCTATCCGAAAATATGATTGCCCGAGGTAAATCAATTCACCCCTATCTTAATCTCTCGAAATTTGCGGGGGAAACACTTCCTTTTGAAGATAATTCGTTTGATGCAATCATTGGATTGGCAATTTTTACATGCATTCCAGTAACATCGAAACAATCGCATGCAATGAGCGAATTATATCGAATTCTGAAACCAGGGGGATATATATATTTGAATGATTTCCTTCTTATGGAGGATGAAAGAAACCTTACTCGGTATGAAAAATTCCAGAAAAAATATCAATCTTACGGGGTTTTTGAACTTCCCAGTGGTGGTATTTTTCGCCATCATTCTTTGGAATATTTCACCAAATTAGTGGGGCAATTTTCTCCCATTATTACTTCTACCGAAATTTTTAAGACTATGAATGGCAATCAAACAAAGGGGATATTTTTCCTAGGTCAAAAGCCACACTAATTACACATAGAAAAGAATAAGCGTGTATTAAAATCGGAATTTATTCCCATATCGCTTTGAATATAGCAGGAGATGTAATTAACTAATTAATTTTTTCCCTATTTAGATAAGAGCCTGCCAAACCATTGCATAATGCAGACCTGCACCGATGAGAATCAGAACGTGGAAAATCTCATGGAACCCAAAAACCCCCGGGATAGGATCAGGTTTCTTTAGAGCATAGATAATTGCACCAATTGTGAAGGAAATTCCACCTAAGGCCATGAGAAGAAGACCGGAGTGGGGCATTTGTTTATATAGAAGAGCGAGTGGGAGTACAGCCATCCATCCTTGAAGGAGGTATATTGCTATTGTAACCCAACGGGGTGTATTTATAATGATTAGTTTCAAAATAATTCCTATGATGACGAGCGACCATTGGGCAATTAAAATTCCGAGTCGCCACCCTCCAGTCAAGTAGATATATGAAATTGGAGTGTAAGACCCTGCAATCATCACGAATATTGCTATATGATCCAATTTTCTCCATATTGTTTTTTCATTTTCACTACGCTTATGGGCATGATACATTGTGCTGGCAAGGAATAGAAAGATGATGGATAGTCCATAAAGAATACTTACCAATACTTTCCCTATATCACCTGCACTCAATATAACTAAGATGATCGTTCCAACGGTAGTAAAAATTGCACCAACCATATGAGAGTAACACGAAAATCGTTCTTCCGGAAGCTGAATAAACTTCGTCCTTTTTTCAAAATTCACTGCTCGATCCATAATATCATCACGCTAATTATTCCAATATTGAAAAACTGGAAAAATTAAGAATAACTGAAAAAATGAAGCATTATATTTAAGGTTTGTTAGATCTATATAGTCATTGAAACTACTCAGTGTGATATATGTTAGTACCCTAAATTACTTTTTTTGCGTTAATAGTTCACTTCTATAGGCAATCCACCATTTCTCAGGAAAGTGTTCGGGAATCTCGGATAAATCCTGTGTATGGACGAACTTTTCTAGGATTTTGAGACAATATTCGTTGGAGGGATGATAAGGATCAAAATTATGAACCCCACGATCCTTTCCAGCTGCCGAGGGATCACAGATCAAACGAATAGATTGCAACTCTTCCTGCGAAAAACCGTTCTTAATCACCCATAATAAAGAAAAGAGCCATGGAGAACGATATTGATTCCTGGAATGGAGTACTTCGCATATAGTATGCTGTTGAATATTTGTGGGATTGATGGATATAGTATCTGCACCCAATTTTACACAAGCCCTAATTGAGTTAAACAAATCAGTCATGGCTGCATATTCTGGGAGAAATGGGGGTTTGAAAATTAGGTAAGCCTTTACTCCGAATCCATATTGATGCAAACGATTGGTTGCCTTCACAAATTGATCCCAAGAAAATCCCTTATTGATTATATTATTCCGCACATAGTTCGAGCGGGATTCCAATCCAATTCCGATTTCCAGATATTGGTTGGTTAAGATTTCTTCATATTGCTTCAATAATTTTTCCTGAACATATTCTGGTCTGGATTCTATAACAATCTCTTTCACAGAGGTGAATGTGGATAATTTTCTTAATATTTTGAGTTGGATCTCCAGATCCAGTTCCTTTGGGTCGCAAAAACTCCCCGAAGTAAACATTTTAAATACAATTGATTGGCTTGAATCCTCCAATAGATTTTCATATTTCGTAATAGTTTGTTGAAATTGATTCCAAAAATTTTGTCCAGAGATTGATTTATCTGCTCTGTCGTTCCAGTATCCGCACATGGTGCATCCACCGGATTTTGAGGCTGCCCAACTGCATGCAGACGATCGAAATATAAGCGTAATTTCGGTTCCCATCCCCTCACGTAGGCGTTCAGGTTTTGAAAAACTGGCTACGGGCCGATCAATTTGGGTCATTTTTTGGGCTTTTTGCTTGCTTAGGGGTCGATTGCGCAAGTAATTTAGTTCTTCCCAGAGATTTTTAACAATTGAGGGTTGGGATTCCAGAAAAACCATGGATTCAGATTGAAAATACTCATTAATCTTACTGTCCCGAATCAATAATTGATTTTTAGCAGGGTTAGGTTTCAAGTTGCTCATGATTCAATCTCCTCCAGAAGGTCTAGATCGGATTTTGGTGATTTGGGTGAGTTCTTTGATGTTTGAGAGGGAATTTTGACTTTTTTCCGCAATTTACACACAATTCCATGCTTTTCTCCCTTAAGATCAAGAGGAGATCTCACAAGTTCCCCTACTCCTAAATATTCCCCGTTGACATTTAGTGCAAGCATTTCGTCACCAGGATGAGCTTTATTGTCGAAATCTTTTAATATTGGAGCAAATATTGTTGAGCCTTGCATAGTTTCTTCGGATATTTGGACGAAGTTTCTTTTATGGTCCATTAACCGTTGAGCGCCCCTAGGTGTGAGCCTAAGAAAGCCCGAATTCGTATGTAAACGTCCAATTTGGAATTTTCCAGCACCATCGTAGGAAAAAACTTCATAGTAATTTGGATTCCTCGACATGTTCACGATTACACCTGTTTCCGCAATAATGTCACCGGCGCCTTTGCCAAATTGATAATCCAAGGTCGCACGTATGAACACTTCTTGGTCCGTCAGTCGATGGGTACGGTTCCAAATAACATTTTTAGTTTTAGCTCCAATTGTGCTATCCGTTTCAATCTCAAGTTCAAATTTTTTCTTCAAAGAACTCAGAACATCTGCCAAATCTTGCGATCCTGCCTTTGATGAAGGGGAATACGTCGATGTTTCTCCCATAGAATAGTGCCAGATTACATTAGATTGATTCTTATCCATAATAGATTGGGCAACTTTGCAAGCCGCTAAATATCCTCCATGGACATGGGCAACCAAAATCAAGGGTGAAGATTCCGACGTCGAATATTTCCCCAACCAATGGGCTAAATGTTCTCCCGTGGAGTTAATTTCATAAGTATCCCACTCCCCGGTAACGGGTATATCGTATTGGGCAATAGGAAAGATGTTTTCCAGTTCCCGCGGAATTACCCCCATTGGTGAAGTGATTATTACTTGGTGAGCATATCGACTTTGAACTTTTCCCAGGGATTTACGGATTACTTTGGTGAATTTGATATGGGATTTTGATTTGGAGTAGGGCTTTTTGGCAGAACATGGTAGAATTATGACCATTTTATAATCTTGGGCCGGGGTAATTTCTTGGCGAACCCTCTGTATAAAATTTTGAACTTCGGGTCGGGTATAGGATTCAGACCCAATACAAGAGACAGGATGGGTATTGCAGAGTTTATACCGTGGATTTATAATGTGATGATAATTTTTATCGATTAAACGGAGTATAGTTCCGGCCGATGGACTTGAATGAATTTGACCTTCAAGATAAGTGCGAATAGTTCCAATTCGGATGTGTTGCTGAATTTTACGAATCTCACTTCTGGCAACATGTAAATTATGATATGTTATCAGTGCAATTTGGTTCAGATCCTCTTTTCCTGTTCCGGGCAAGGACGATTCGAGTTGTTGGCAAGCAAAACAAGAGCAAGGCGGGTAAAAAAGCGTTCGCAACCACTGTCGGCCCTTGTTTGTAATATACATTCCCTTGTAGGAATAGTAAAATAGAGATGCAGTATCAATGCAGTCGAATCCTAAATATATAGCCAAGGCATAATCTTCTGGAAAAATATCCCCTCCCAGCATCCAGAATAAATTGGAGGATGTCTGTTCCTTGAACGAGAAAATCCAATCCAAAATCTGATTTTGATATCGAAGATTTTTAAAAAGATTGGTAAATTTTAACCCGAATAGGAGTTTTTGGTGGTTTTTCACCCAATCGATATAAATATCTTTGAGAGACTTTTGGGTTGAAAAGGGAATTTCCAAGATGAATTGTTGCTCGGATTTTCCTTCAGTCTTGGAAAGAATTTGGGAATAGAGGTTTAATCGATGTTTGTGGGCGGCTAATTCATAGTCAGAATAGTGGTCATAGTGGGTATTCGGAAAATTGGCAGAAAGAATGATTATTGGATTATTGTTAGATTTGAAAGAAATTAAGGAAGAGACACCCATCATATCCAGATTTTCCTCAAAATTGGTCGGATATTTCTTAAAATAGTCAGAAACATCTGTGGTGGGAAGAGATTGATTAAAAAGATTTAATGGATCTGAAGTTGAGAAAATGAAAAATGGATTTTTCTCGCTGAAAAATAGGGTCCCAAATGATTTTGCCAAATTTGAGAAGAAATTAGATTCCTTCTCTCCGGATTCGTGCTCTAAATTAATCCAGTGAGTAATTTCTTCTTTTGGAAAGAGGAGATTAGGAGTATAATAATTCAATTCAGGGGTTTTAAAACGCCCCATTTTGATAAGCCCTTGTTGATCCCGTATATCAAACCTAATTAAACTCATGAATATTGAATCTAAATATAGAAAGGGCAAAAAATTTTTCGAAAATGCAATTTTAGTTTTTCAATATTTGCTGTATTACTTCCTGCAGTGTGGCCAAGCGATACGGCTTTGTTGCCACTCCTTTAAATCCATAATCTTTATAATTTGCCATAATCGGATCAGTCGCATATCCGCTGGAAACAATGATTCTGGCATGCGGATCTATCTTCAGAATCTCTTGGGCAGCTTCCTTCCCTCCCATACCACCAGGGATGGTCAAATCGGCAATAATTAAATCAAATGGAGTATCATTATCAAAATTCTCCTTGTATTTATTAATGGCTTCTTGTCCGTCAACGGCAGAATCTACTTCATATCCCAGTTTTGCCAGCATGGCAGCACCCACTTGTCTAATCATTTCTTCATCATCCAGAATCAAAATTCGACCTTTTTCAACCATGGTGATATTATTATTATCACTTGGTTGTTTTTCGGATCGTTGCTCAGCTGTTGGTAGTGTGGCAGGTAAAAGGACAGTAAAGATAGATCCTTTATTCATCTGTGAGTCTACGGATATGGACCCGTTATGCTTCCTAATAATGGAGTGGGTGATGGCCAACCCTAATCCGCTTCCTTTTTGTTTAGTAGTGAAGTAAGGATCGAATATCTTATCAAGAAATTTCGGCGCGATCCCAACCCCCTCATCTTGTACAGTGATTTGAACATACCTTCCCGATGAATTTTCAACGTTTTTGGCATCAATAGTGATTGTGCCTCCGGTTGGCATTGCTTGTTGGGCATTGATGACTAAATTACTTATAACTTGACTCAATTGCCCCTTGTCCGCTTCCACAAACCATAGATCAGATGCAATGTTGGTTTCTAGCCTAGAATTGCTCCCACGTATTGAAAAACCTGCAGTGTCGGTGATAACCGCACCAATAGAGAGTGTTTTTTTGATGGGATTTCCTCCTTTTGCAAATGTTAGTAATTGATTGGTTAAATTTGTAGCTACCTCCATTGAATGTACCGCAGACTCAAGAAATTGGTGAGCATCGTGGTCTGTCGGGAGAAAAGTTTTTGCCAATTCTATATTTCCGAACACCCCAGTTAGTAGATTATTGAAATCGTGGGCAATTCCGCCTGCTAATATCCCTACTGACTCTAGTTTTTTTAATTTGAGCTCGGCTTGTGTGCGCATCTCCTCTGCCAGTTTTTGTTCGGTGATATCAATTGAAGTTGACATAAGAGCGATTGGGTTTCCTGCGTCATCAAGGACGGTTGTGGCCGAAACTATAACATCGATTAATGAGCCATCCTTCCTTTTTGCCAAAGTCTCACCTTCCCAAGTTTTCTCTTCAACCAGTAATGCATCCATAACCTCATCCACTCTATCGCTTTCCCCCCAAAATTCAGAAAATGGGAGCCCCAATACTTCATCTGGCTTATCAAAACCCCAAGATTTCAAAAAAGCGGGATTTACATATGTAATTTTACCGTCCAAATCGGTTGTGCCAATAGCACTGGAAGCAGATCGAATAATAAAATCTTTTTTCCTCAGCTCTTTTTCCATTTGTTTCCGTTCCGTGACATCATTTCCAACACCAATCATATCACGTAGATCGCCTTTTTCATCCATTCGATTGAAAGAATTCCATGCGATAGTACGTTCCTTGCCATCTTTCCGAGTTATTGTCATTTCATAATCATGGACCGGACCCTTTTCGAGATCACGGAAGAGCTGTTTTACTTGCTGATAATTTTCACTGGGATAGAATTTTCTCCACCAATTTTTTCCAATAAGCTCTTCTTTGCTGAAACCCGTGATTAGTTCTCCAGTTGGATTGATGAATGTACAAGATCCATCAGGTAAAATCCCAACCACAATTGCTGGTACTTCGTTGATGAAATTGGATGATAAGTCTTGCTCAGCTTGCAAGCGCATCTCAGCATGTTTTCTGTCGGTGATATCTGTTGCGACTCCGACAATGGCAATAGTTTTTCCATTTTCCACTATTGGAGCTTCCCGAATTTCCAACATTACCTTATTTCCGTTCTTATGGAAAAATTCCACTTCATAGGGTGCTTGTATACTACCAGATTCAATTGCTGCATCGGTTTCTTTGGGCCCCTTTTTATTTATGGGATTATCGGTAGCGAAGTCTCTAAACTTATAATTAATTGCTTCTTCAGGAGTGTAACCGAGAATCGTTTCGATCTGAGGACTTAAATAAGTCATAATGCGGTCAGGGGTGTGTGAATAAATTAGATTCGTACTGTTCTCAAGGATATTGCGAAGTTTTTCTTTACTTTCTTTAAGGGCTTTTTCCATATTCTTGCGTTGGGTTATATCAATGATGATTCCCCTGAAACCGAATGGTTTACCTTCCTTCGTGATGATACTTGCATGAAGGAGCATCGGAAAGGTGGTTCCATCTTTTTTCAATGCTTGATATTCAAATGAGCCAAGGTCCTCTCCTCTCATCCGCCTACCAATATTTTTTGTGGCAAGTTCTCGGTCTTCAGGAACGATCATATCAAGAACTTTCAATCCTTCCGCCAAATCCCTCTCAGTATATTTGAACAACTCTATCGCACGCTGGTTTGCATAGGTAAAATCGAGATTTAGTCCAGTTTCGAAGATCGATTCTGGTAGCAATTCCGCAAGTTCTCTAAAGCGTGCTTCACTCTGGCTTAATGCTTCCTTTATTTGTTTAGCATCTGATAATTCTTTGTGAAGTTCTTCAATTTTTTTGTGGAGGTCTTCGATCTGCTTTTCCAATGTTTTGCTGTTTTCATCGTGATCTCGAGTCATTTATCAAGAAATATAAATCCAATTTCTGGCTAAATACTTTCTTTTTTCAATTTTTCTCGAAATGTTTTCCATGGAAATTGTGCACTTTTATTTGCTATATTAAAATCTGAAGAAGATAATAGAAAGCAACGAGTCATTTATTAAGAGATAGTCAAGGTTAAGTCTTCAATTTCCAAACCTAAAGAGAAAGAAAAAATTGAAAATATCCAATCTGATCATCTTGTTTACTTGGGCTGAAATCAAGCATCACGCCATTGCTGGCGAATATCATCAATTTTTATTGGTTTTATATCCGTAATCCTTTCTGGATTCATAAGATCCCTGTGCATTGGGTTCAGAATATCGGTAATATCATCCTCTTTGTAAATTTCCTTAGCCAACCGAGTCAAACCCTCTAAACCGATTGGCTCATCCGCTAAGAAATTAGATTCCCATATTTTAATATCACTGAATCTTTCACGGAGTTGGGCGCGGTATTTCTCCTGCGTTGCCAAAATCTTGTCTAGGTAGATTGTTTTTCCCTTTTCGCTTTGGGGGATCAGCCGATTCACATGAACTGCATCAACTGCAATAAAGGGACTTGAAAGCTCCCGGGCTCGTTTAGTTTCTTCAAATGAAGGTTTTTCAGCGATAGATACCAATCGCAGTGATCCAATACCTTTTAGAAGAGCAGCAATGCGCTCACTCCTCTTTTCCATCTCGTACAATAAATCTAAGATTTCTTGGGCGAGGTTATGTTGAGATTGTGCATCCATTGGATTGGTGGGATCCGCTTCTTGGTTGACCACTTTTTTAGCCATCCAAGCTGCTGGTTTTGCCCATTTTGTAAGAGATTTCAATTTATTAAAGGAATCCTGAAAAGCAGAAAGCATCTTCAAGGAAAGTTTCATTATTGAACGGGAAGGATCCGCGGGAACTTCAAACAGGGCAATCATGTTCCCCGTGGGAGGAAAATCGCATACCATAAAATCAAATGGAGGCAATATGGGGCGCTCATTATATGGAATAGACTTATTCTGGTTGAGACCAATGTAACGTAATTGTTTTTCCCCGATGGCTTCTAAGGGATTCTCTGCGTCAATTATACTTTGGAAAAAGAGTGCATTTTTCATAGCCAGGGGGAGATTTTCACTTCGAAGGGAATCTTCAACAATTTGTTCCAATTGGGGAAAAAGTGACATTAACTTAGAGGATTTAAACAATTCGCGAGTTTTTTGGGTTAATTCTCCCGTATAATTTTCGGTATAAAGATCGGGATCGGGCTCAATTACAAAGAGGTTTTCGGTAATTTGGGTAATATTATTACCAATTTGCTTATCGAAGAGGTCTGATAAATTATGGGCGATGTCAAATGAGACAAGAAGGACTTTTTTAGATGTTTTAGACACATCTTGATTTGAATTTAGCACATGAGCCAAATATACTGCGGTGGAAGTCGAAATTGATGATTTACCCACTCCTCCCTTTCCTCCATAAATGAGAATGCCCTCCATTTTAACCTTAAACCTCAACCAATATTATGTAATTTCTAATTCAAACTTATGGGTGTTTTGGACACTGCTTCATTTATATATTATGTGTGGAATATGCGAAAAATTTCTAGTTATATGAGGATAAATTTATATGAGTGAAAAATTTCTAGTTATATGAGGATAAATCATCCTCATAGGTTCAAGAAAATTCACGCAACACAAATGAAACTTTCCGAAATTCGAAAACAATTTCACACATCAAAGTTTCGTGATTGTGGTGAATGTTAATGGATAAACATCGCGATAATTTGCTTGTATACTCCATTAACCGTATTAAAATATTACATCACTATTTCACCAGATTGAAAATCAATCTACATCAAACAAAATCAAAAAATACTGATGAAAAATTTAAACCAATGAATACTGTCAATAGAATCTGAAATAAACTACATAACCAGGATAAAGAAATCCGCCTCTACCGAGGAAACAATAAACGGAGAAATATACATTATCCCTCACCCATTACCAAATAATATTTAATTACACTCACCGAAATTAGGAAAATACCACAACACACAACCTCGAATCCAGAGGGAAGTGAAACTGTTCACTTTGAGCTCGATACATACCTGTATAGCACAAAATTATGGAGTCCTAAAAAAAATTCCATTTAAGAATTGATATTTTGTCTAGTACAAATTGTACCGTAATCACTGATGACCAAGTGGCTCTAATCATGTGATGTTTTTTCATTGAAATTTTGGGAACTGGAAGAGGAACGACTTTCTCCTTTGGGATTTTTGGCTCCGAAGATCTTGATTTTGGAATTCTATTGAACAAATGACACAAATCTATAACAAATATCATAAAAATAAAGTGAAACAAACAATGACTAAAGGAATCAATGAAAGTATCGATCAAAATAGCGCGAAATATAACATCGTTGCCACATTTGTTGTTAATGGGGTAGTTGAAGTTCAAGATGTTGTTGGTGCCTTATTTGGTCAAACAGAAGGACTTTTGGATTCTTTAGAATTACGGGAATTACAAAAAACAGGGCGAATTGGAAGAATAGTTGTAAATGCAAGTTCTGAAAAAGGTCTTACTACAGGTGATATCATCATCCCCTCAAGTCTAGACCGAACAGAAACCGCTATTCTTGCAGCCACACTGGAAACAGTAGATCGTGTGGGACCTTGTCGTGCAACCCTTCAATTAAAGGAAATTAAAGATTTACGCAAATCTAAACTCGCTCAAATTGAAGCCCGAGCTAAAGAATTATTAAAGGATTGGAAAGCGGAAGGTGCTGACCGCGATTCCATTTCAGAAAAAATACATACGGAATTAGAGAAAGAATCCATCATCACTTGGAATGGATTACCTGCAGGTGATGAAATTGAATCAGCCACCAGCATTATTATCGTAGAGGGAAGAAATGATATTCAGCAATTATTAAAAATCGGGGTAAAAAATACCGTTGCTGTTAATGGAACTTCCATTCCCAAGGCGATTATTGATCTAACTCACAAAAAAGAATGTACAGCATTCTTGGATGGAGACCGTGGTGGTGATATGATACTGAACGAACTGCTTCAAGTGTCGAAAATCAAATATTATGCCCGGGCCCCCTTAAACAGAGAAGTTGAGGAATTAACTTCTAAGGATATGGTGCGATGCCTCCAAAACAAACGTCCAATTGCCGATTTGTACAAAGAGAGAAAGAGCAGAGAGGAACATGGACGCAACGCTCGAGATTCTAACAGAAATTCGAACTACCAGAGCCGTTCTAGTCCCAAATATGCGCATTCGACCCATAGAGGTGTTCGAGATCGGGGAAATCGAGATAGACGAGATTCACAAAGGGATTCCCGTTCTTCACGGCCAGGTCAAAGAACCAGATCAGGACCCAGAGATTCTTCACGAGATAGAGAAAGATACTCAAAACCTAAGATTTCTATTCCTAAGGATAAAATCGAACCCCTTGTGAAGGAAATCATTTCAAGTAATTCAGCTATTGCTCTAGATGATAAATTTGAGCAAGTTTCCCGCACAAGCAATGTGAAAATTTTTGATGAGTTGAACCCCTCGATGAAAACTGTAGTTTTTGATGGGGTAGTTACGCAAAGATTCTTGGATCAAGCCATCAAAAATCAAGTTAAGCATATCGTGGCTGTTAACATCCACAAATATTTAAAGGTTAAGAACCCCGCGGCCATTGAATTGTATTATTTCTCAGATTTCCTTTAATCTCTAAGGGAGTTCTCTTTTACTATTCACTTTTTTTTTTTCACTTTTTATTTATTCAATTTTTAGTTAAATAAAGAGAGAGCATTACTGCTCCCCCCTCTTTTTGGAACCACGCGTGCGACTTTCACCGCACGTGGCTCGCGCCTTGTGAACCCGATCATGTCACCATGCTCCTTGAGGGTGAGATTCTCATCAAACCCTCCAGAGTTCCAATGTCACCACTAGTTCCCTGATCAGACCCAATCACCAGTTCGCATACTTCTTATTACCTCGTGTCCTCTTTTGCCAATATTGATGTAAATCAGGATCATAAGGGGAATTAAATCCCTTTACCTTTGCATATCGTGTACTATTGGCTTGAATACTTGCCATAAATATCAGATTCATTCCATTTTTTGTTCCAAAAACCCAGTTTCTCCCATTTACAGTAGGAAAATATTTATATCGCACCCATTTCTTTCCTTTATTCCGATGACGGCGTAAAGCCCACTGCCAAAGCATCTTCCAAATACGGTGATCAATATAAGAAAAGGTTTCTTTAGCATTACTATAGCGGTAATAATTCCCCCAACCACGAATGATTGGATTTAACCGCTTAACAATATTATCCGCCTTTGCTTGTTTGTTGGTTGTTAGTATTTCCTTGATGGTTCCTAACAATCGTTTTACCGCAATTTTCGATGGCTTAGTCAAGCAAATCGAGCGTGCTTTATTTCTAAATTGCTGGATTGTAAATCCTAGAAAGTCAAACCCATTTTCCCTATGTACAATGTGGGTTTTCAAATCATTCAGAACCATTCCTCTCTGAGCTAAAAATACATTTAATTTTGGTAGTATATAATCCGTAATTCTCTCCCGAGAGGGTGCACAAACCACAAGTCGGGTAGGTCGGGATCATTACTGATCCTTTCCCCCCTAGGAACCACGCGTGCCCCTTTTAAGGCACGTGGCTCGAGCCTGCTGCACCATAACTGTTACCAGTCCATCCTTCATACTGTTTAATCCTTAGGATGGAAATAGAGATATGAGATAATTAATTAATTATCTACAAAATGGATTATTGTCCATTAAGGGTTTCATTTTCCACCGATCACGGATAGTTGGATCCATGGGACTCCGCGAACCCACCACCCATCCATATTTCTTTCGTGCGATATCTAAGAACCGTACGCTTACCCAATAATCCCCTTTTAGTTTCCAGCGAAATTTCGATTCCAGAGTAAAATATTTCTCCGCAATCCACCATTTTGTTTTGTTGGGATGTCGTCTTTTACACCATTTCCATTCCCAGCGAAACAAAGTATTATCCAATGTGGAAAAGGCATATGTAGAATTACAAAAACGATAATACATTGCAAATCCTCGAATTATTTGGTTTAACCGGTAAATAACTGCGCTTGTCTTTGCTTGCCCATTCCGAACAAGAGTCTTTTTAAGATTAGCCTTGACTCTTTTTAAATTATGCTTGGATGGTGTGATTTTTAAGAAACTTTTGGGGTATTTCACAAAATGGAAGCCGAGGAAATTGAAGCCTTCTGATCTTTCTACAATCCTAGTTTTTGATTTATTGAACTGAAGACCGATTTTTGTGAAATATTTGCCCATTATCGAATATATTTGTCCCAAAATTGGCTTAGAATTAGAGATGACCACATAATCGTCCGCATATCGTATGGTAATGATTCTCCGTCGGATATCCGTCCGAGAGAATGAAGGATGTGGGTTGAAGAGATGATCAAATTCATTCAGTGCCACGTTTGCTAAAAGCGGAGAAATTACACCCCCTTGAGGTGTGCCTTTGGCAGGAATTCTGGAGATATTATTCTCGACAATTTTGGATGTCAGCCATTTTTGAAGAATGGTTTGAAATCTCGGTTGAAAGTGCTTCAATATTAGAGCATGGTCAATATTGTCGAAGAACCCTTTAATATCGGCATCAAGAATATATTTCTCTTGATATCCTCCAAGATTCTTCTTTATGAGTTCGACTGCATCTTGAGCACCCCGTCCAGGTCGAAAACCGAATGAGTTACTGTGGAAGTTCTGTTCAAATTCGGGTTCTAAAACCAACTTGTAGAGTGTCTGGACACACCTATCGAAAATCGTAGGGATGCCCAGAGGTCTCCTTCCTCCGTTGGGTTTCGGAATATATACCCGCTTTATTGGCATAGGCTTATAGTTATTGGGATTGAATTCTTTCAATCTGTTGAGCAAGTTGTATCGGTCTCTTATTGACCTATATACTTTACCATCGATTCCCGCGGTATATTTTCCTTGGTTCACCATAGTAACTTGCTTTATCGAAAAAAGATGGAAGTAAAATGACCTTCTTGCAAGTTTTTGTAGATTCTTTAGTTTCTTATTGTCTCTATTCTTGGTGGCGAGAAAGATCTTACCTTGTATTCTATTGACGCTCCGTTCAACTTCTTTCCAATCGATGGAATTCCATTCCTTTTCAAGCTCTTGATCGGTTCGTTCCATGTTCGGTTCCGTGTTAATAGTTAACATTGATCAACCTCCACATTTCTTTGATAGTTTTCAAAGATTATCTTTCCGCAGACCTGTCGAAAGTCTGCCTGTTTTCACAGTGGTTATTCCTATCGTAAATCTTACTTCTGTCAGTTGTATTAACGAAAGCCTACAATCATGCCCTTGTATTCTGATTGCCGTTTCGCCATCCGCCCGCAGGATTTACTGTTGATAGACCTATTCTTGCCATTACAGCAAGACTTTCGCTTTCTTCGACTTCCTCTACCCTCTTAATCATCCCCTTTCGTTGCCGTTAGGATACCATCAGGGGTTGGGCATGCCCTTCCTAATGGGATTAATAGGGTTTTCCAAGTTCAGTACTGTTGACTTTGTGATTCCCTTAGGAGCTTACTTTTCCCCGCCTGCACAACGAATGACAAGATGATGAACGACTAGCACCATCTACTGGCAGGATACCATTTTGGCATGGAGTATCATTGTCCTTTCTCCACGTTACGCTAACGGGGTTTAAACATAAGTTCAGGTTCATTCTCCATAGGAATCTTGATTAGCCCTAGAGCAAGTGACATTCTTGCTGTTCGGTACATTGTCCCCAAGGCTTCACACCACTCCCTTACGGGAGTCGCATGCTTGGGTAATCACACATCGTCATTTGATGGTCAGATAGGATATTCTTGGCGATAAAATCGCAACCATTTGGTAACAGGAATACCTTCTGTATTCAGCAATACTACTTCTTGTCGCACAATCATCAGCGTAACGAATCAAGCTAATTCCCTTATTTCTACCTTTTCTATTTGAAGGAGAATAATATCGTCCATTGGATGTTTCAATTCCAAATTCCCGCTCCATCCCATCTAATGCGATGTTTGCGAGTAATGGACTTATAATGCCGCCTTGAGGTGTTCCCGATTTGGTTAAACGATAATTTCCAAATTCGATTACACCCGAACGAAGCCATCTCCGAATAGTCAGAGTAAAAATCGGAATCCGATTTAATAATGCTTTGTGGTCAATATTGTCGAAGCATCCTGAGATGTCAGCATCCAAGATCCAAGCGCTGGTGGTTTTGCCTTTACGGATCCTCATTGTTTCCCAGATTTGTTTAATAGCATCTTGACAACGCCTGCCTGGACGAAATCCGTAGGAATTTGGTTCAAATTTCGCTTCCCATTCGGGTTCCATTGCCATTTTCACTATCAGTTGCATCACCCGATCTTTAATGGTCGGAATTCCTAAGGGTCGCTTTTTTCCATTTGATTTGGGAATATATACACGTTTTACAGGTTGACATTTATAGTTATGAGGTTTTAGTGTTTTAATTTCCCTCACGAGTTTCATACGAGCTGTGGGATTTTTATATATTTTCCCATCGATTCCCGCAGTATACTTACCTCTGTTCTCTTGTGTGACTTTTTTAACCGTAATTAGTCGCACCGAATGTGATCGAACAAGAAGCTTCTGTAGATTCTTCACTTGCTTCCAGTTCTGCTTTCGGGTTTCTCGAAAGATTCGTTCTTGAATGCGTCTTACATGGTTCTTATGGTGATCCCAATCGATCTCTTCCCATTGTTTCCCAAGTGTCTTGGTCTGTTCAATAATTTGACTCATCGTTTAACTTCTCCAATTCTTCAGTCGTTTCAATATGTTTCTTTCGTTTAGACTTGTTTTGGAAGTCAGCTCTCTTTCGAGCAGGTAATATTACCCTATCCGTCCGATTATTGGACGGCATTCGCTTTTTCCTCCTTCCTCTACCCCCTACATCATCCCTCATTCTTACGTCCGAGATACCAATTATGTTGGGATGTATGGGGTTTACCGAGTTTCTGTTGTTAGACGTTCATTAAAACCCTTAGAGAGGTGCTATTCTCCGGCCGTACAATGAATGACAAAGGAGATCCATTGAACTACCCCTTTCTGACGGCATACCGTTTTGGTTTCGGTGTAACAGATACTTTCACCGAGCTGCAATAACGGAGTTTATCACACCTTTACTTTCGTTTCTCATAGGTTTCTTGGCTATCCCGCAGCCCTTCGTGTATCTCGAAGCTGTCGGTAAATTGTCCCTTTCGCTTCACACCCCACCGTTACCAGTGACGCATGGAAAAGTAGCCATTCACGGTCATTTCGTTCGCAGTTTTCAACAATATTCAGGTGTTGAGTCCTGTATTCCAACAACAAACTTTCTCGTCGCACTCAATGCGTTGCATTGTCTAACCTCCACATTTCTTTAAAAATTTTCAATGACATCTCCTTCCGCAGACCAATTGAGAGTCTGCCTACTTTCATAGTGGTTATTTCCATGATACTTCACACCTTAGATTAGTTTTATTAACAGATTCTCACAATCTTGCCGGTAGTATGATTGTTGATCTGCCCTTTCAGTGGAGAGAAGTAACCA
>JABCSI010000033.1 GCA_018238965.1 Promethearchaeota archaeon | reverse complement strand
ACTGATGACGGCGGTCTGTTTTCGGAAATAAGAAGCTGGGGTCTGGAAGGATTTCGCTTACCTGCATTTTGTCTATGGCTAATTACATCCGGATTGATGCGTAAGAATACTGGATATAAAATGCTGAGATTATGGGAAGCTGAAGGATTATACGAAAAACAAGAGATTATCAGATGGAAAAAAGAACTTCAACAAATATCATAAGAAAAATATATATACCAATTCTAATTTCTCAATAAGGGTGAATGTTATCACAGACTCAAAGCCAAACCCAACCAAAAATTCCACCTCAAATTCAACCACAAAATCAACCTCAAATTCAACTTCATCTTCAAAAGATCCCAATTCTTCTTCACTTCGATGGGAGAAGGTGCAAGAACATGTGATTTTTCGGAATCAATACATCGGACTCCGCAATGACGAGGTAACTCGACCAGATGGTGCCTCTGCGCATTATGCCGTTATCGAGAATCGAAATTTTGTTAATGTATTCTGTCAAACTCCTTCCAAGGGTTTTTTGATGGTGAGACAGTATCGCTATCCCTGGGGGTGTTTTTCATGGGAGCCCCCTTCGGGAATCATTGAAGAGGGGGAAGATCCTGCATTGGCCGCCAAACGAGAAGTTGAGGAAGAAACGGGTCATAAAGTTATCCATCTTACTCCTTTGTTTAAAGTGCATCCTTTTGCGATGTGTGCGGGATGGGCCCACGTATATATCGCCCAGGTGGAATCGGGGGGAAAACAGCATTTGGATCCGGGGGAATTTTTGGAATGGAAAGAGATGACCGAGGGTGAAATTGATCACCTGGTCTCCAGCGGGGAATTTTTACATGGGATGTCTCTTTTGGGATGGCTTAAAGTAAAGGCATCCTTGGGATTGTGATTTTTTTATCTAATATTGTGACAATGTTAAAGTATGATTCGCATCCGAATTAACGAGGTATTGCGAAAAATTAAATGTTTGACAGTTTGTATGTAACTAGGAGGAACATTGGAATGTTTTTGTCGGATCCAGATTTGATCAGATTACTATTCACATTTTGGGCGGCCGCACAAGTTGCCCATCTAATTGCCTTTATTTTTGCCAACCGTGATGATATTTTCATATCAAAAATTTTCTGGTTGGGGGACCTAGCATCTTGGGGATTGGTTTGCGGGATGACTATTTTATTTATCAATGTGTGGGCTACCCCCCGGTGGTTGATTTGGGTTTATTATGGGATACATATCCTGGTATTGAGTACTATCTTCTCTGATCTGGCTCTATTTCAAGATTCGGTTTCATTAAACAATCTTAAAGAGTTGTTCCGAGAGACCATCCTCGAATCAATTCTCATTCCATGGGTGGTTGGAATTATCATCGGAGTCCTCAGCGCCCTACTTTTTGGATTATGATTCTGATTTTTTTACAATTTTTATCTAATACCACAATGACAATATTTGGTACCCTTTAGATATATAACCTTGAACCCATATTATTACTTAGATCACACCTACTATCTATCGTGAAAAAATCATGACTCTACTACAATTATCTGAGAGCATCTTAGAACTCTGGATCAACGTATTCGGCGATTCTGGGGCATGGATGCTCATCTTTTGTGGCCTGATGGCCCTCGTATGGTTCTTCTATGAAGGCATGCGCAGAGGTTGGATTCGAAAAAAGAAAGACGAATGGGAAATGGACAATGTTTCCCGATTCTTGAAATTTATCATTTTCTTGGGAATCTTGTTAGGTTTAATTAACATTATAACTGCTGTCGTTACCATTTGGGGAAATATTCCTCCATCGTTTGCATACCGGGATAATCCAACACTAAATGCTCAAAATCATTATGATTTGCTTACCAGCATCAGCCTATTGGTGATGGGACTTGCCATGTTTATCAAACCTCTCCAAGATGTGCCAATTGCCACCGTTGTGGGATTAGTTGCAGGTGCGGCTGTTGCATTACTGCTTGCTATGATAATTCCAGACGATATATTGGGCGGCAATACTCTCAAATGGATTTTAGTGATTACCTTTATCGCAATTACCAGTATTGTTGGTGCTTTGCTGAAAGTCTGGGTTGACGGTGTTGAGGCCGTTGCTAAATTTCTCTCATGGCCTCCAATTGCTCTTATCATCGCAGCTTTCTGTATAACTCAAGGTCTTTTCGTTTTGGTAGGCGGAACATCCTTAATTATGTTCTAATCTGCGAGAAATTCGCTGCCTAATCCTTTTTTTTCTTTCTTCTCCCAACTATCTTTTCTTAATCTTTCTTATCCTACCCATTCTTATCTCATCTTTACCAACATAACTTTCTTATTTCACCAAAGAGCTTTCCATCGGTTTGTTTATTAAGGGCTTCCCCTATAATTACTTACGTGATATCGAGCCATGGATGAAAAAAAGAAAGAATATACACGGTTTTCCGTGTCCATTCCCACCCATATTTACGAAGATTTTGAAAAAGTACGCACACACTTAGATAATACCCGATCCGATGCTATCCGCAAAAGTATGAATTTGTATTTGAAGGATCAGGTGGAAATATCTGAGGATCCGAGTAAAATTGAAATTTTGGGAACGATATCCTATCTCGAAAAAGCCCATGTGCATCGATATGATATAAATCCGGAATCCGAGATTATATCCCACAGCCATGAGCATGAACACGAGAAAAATCATGAACATGAACATTCCCATAGTTTTCCTATGGATAAACTGAGAAGGGATTCCGGTTCTTACTATTATCCCAAGGAACAGCAGGAATTCATTGAAATCAATGCTCTGCAGCATAATTTTTTACACGAAATCATTTCAACTACGCACATTCATACAGGACCGGAGAAATGCATGATAGTAATGGCAGTTAGGGGAAATTTACAACGTATTCACTTACTGGTAAACAACCTAAGGGCGTTTAAAACAATTGAAAATTTGAAATTTATTGCCCTTGAAAGTAAATCTGCTTAAATGCCTAAAAACTGCAAATAGTGCAAATACTGCAAATGTTGCAAATGTTGCATTTAGTGTAAATAATGCGTTTTATATTTCGGGTGAATTAAGCCCGATATATTTATCCGCCATGCAAGGAGGAAATCAACGTGATGGTGGCATTTTTCTGTAATCTATGCTTTAAACCACCCATTAAATTGATATCTGTATCATCTATCAAACAAATCATACCAACCTCTAATCGATGGCCATCTTCAGCGAGCAAGCGTGAATTTTTGGGAATAAAATATTTTTTCTGGAGGTCATCCATAATTGCATGCAAGGATGTTCCACTTGGGAATTCCATGTTTTCCTCGTTTACTCCCACAATTGTTCGTAAGGTAGAGAAAAATTTGACGGTAATTTGGAGTAGATTTTCTCCGGACTCATGTTCATTGCCTTCGAGTGGCGTATCTGGTGCCATATCCCATTATAAAGTTCCAAACTAAAAAAACTTCATGGCTTCAAAATATGGGTATGAGGAATGTAGTATGGGAAGGGAGAATGAGGAACGTGTTTTAAAATACTTTTCTTCGGAAGGCGAATTTTAATAAACCTAAGGGATAAATATCTATTAGTAAGAGCTGTATTAGACGAATTTATAGGGGGATAAATTTTGGGCAACTTTTGGAATGAAGTCGATGAAGCACTGGAAAAAGGTAAAGACTCTAAATTGGTAAAGGTTAGGGCTAAGGATCTTGCAGACTTTCGCACTAAATTAACGGAATTGGAAAATGAAATCAGTATTGCCCAAAACCGAAATCAGACCTTAACTGAAATCAAATTGGATATGACGAAACAAATTGAATTACTCCAAAAAAGTCAATCTTCTTTAGATCACACTGTTGAAAGCCAGATTCATAATCAAGCCGAGATGATCGAAGAAATTGAAAAAGAATTAGGGGAAAAACAAAAAGAATACGATGATTTCCAGACTAAAGTTGGCAAAAAAGATCATTTAATTCTTGAATTCAAACAGAAATTGGATGATGCCATCAAAAAAATAAAATCCCAAGTGATGGAGAATAATGCCCTAGGAACCAAAATCCAACAACTAGAAGTGCAAAACGTAGATCTCCAATCAGAACTCATTCAACTTAAAAGTGATGCACCGCTTTCAGAGGAAGATGTGGCTAAACAGGAACAAGCAATAAGTAATCTGGAGAGGGAAAATAAGCGTATTGAGGTGGATCTAAGGGAACGGGATACCGAAATTCAAATGCTCAACATTAAGATGGAGAAATTAACTTTAAATCCCCAGTCAGATAAAATAGATGAGCAAATCATCGAGTTGCAATCCGAATTAGAGAAAAATAACCTGGAAATCACGCAAGAACGACAAGATTTTGCAGCTATGAAGAAATCAATGAAGCAAGAGTTGGATCTTGCCCAAATGCAAATTTCCGAATTAGACGAAGCCAAAAATCTTGCCGTCTCTGAATTGGAAAAAGAAATAATGCATTTGAGAAACACCCACCAACAGGAAATTGAATTTATTCAATCCCAACTTGCAACAAGTGGAGATATTGCAATTGAAGCTGGTGCTTCCGGTAATGGCGATCCCCAAGTTGTGGATTTGATTGCTAAATTGCGGGTTTCCAATGCGAAAGTGCAGGAATTACAATTGAAATCCAGGAAACTGAATAACACTCTCCGCAAATCTCAAAGTGATTGCCAAACTCTAGAGACCGAAGTGGAACAATTTCGGAAAAATTCAGTTCCAAAATCGGAGTTTGAAACCATACAGCACACATTCCTTCAATTAAAGGAAAGATCCGGTGCATTGGCAAAAAATCGTGAAATTTTGCTCAGTGAAAATGAGAGCTTACGCGTTCAATTGGATGCCCAACAAAGCAATGCTTCAGTACTAGGAACTTCGAAGGCGGCTGCGAGATCCTCTCTCTCCGATAAAAAATCTGAGAAAGTTAGGTTTACCGAGGTAGTTCCCCATTCTACTGCGCGAATAAAATGTCCACGGTGCGATAGTACAAAATTAAAAGAGGTTGAGGATAAATCCTCCATTATCTCTTACGTTCCTACAACAACCTATTCCAAAATAACTGTTTGCACACAGTGCGGATACAAATTCAAATAATGGAGAACACTAAATGGTGATACGATGATTATTGGAATTGTATTTTTGATATGTTTTTTATTGGCCGGTTTCACCCATTTGTACGGTGAATGGGCAATACTCCATGAAAAACCTAACGGGATGATGATTCGGTATATTTCTAAGCCGTTGCTGATGCCCTTGTTAGGTCTCTATTATGTTTTCACTGCCTTACCTGGATACTGGGATATTTGGCTTTTATTGGGGATCATAGGAGGATTCGGGGGAGATTTATGTCTTATGCTTCCGGATCCGAATAAAACGAAGAAAGCGTTTAAAATTGGGCTTATCTCTTTCTTGATCGGCCATATTTTCTATATTGTGGCATTCATCCGAGCAGCAGGGACTTTTCAAGGATACATCTGGTGGTCATTAATCTTCTCAATTCCGTACGTCGTATATGGGCTCATTATATATCCGAGAATTACCAAAAGCACGGGCCCGATGACTATCCCAGTTACTGTTTACATCGTAGTAATAATCCTCATGGGAATTTCCACCGGATTACTTTGGGGGATTAAGTCGCCGGTTGGAATTGTGGTGGCCATGGTTGGGGCTTGGATCTTTATAATTTCTGATACTATCAATGCCTTCAACAAATTTTCAAAGCCTATTCCAAATGAACGATTGTATACCATGAGCACCTATATCTTGGGTCAATTCTTGCTCATCTTGGGATTTTTATTTCTTTAATTTTTAATACTTAATGCTGTTATGTTATAATGTCCTAATATTCTAAATTGGGATAAGAAACGAGAAAAAGTGTGGAAAAAAACGGTGAAAAAATATTTTTTACTTTATTTATTATATTCACAATATTAACAAAGTAGGTGAAAGTTAGTTATTCAAACCCGAATTCCTTCAAGAGCTTCATGGGTTTAACTTGGTGGAATTGGAAACCGAGATCTTTCATTTTACCCCCGTAGGCAATTGCCATCAGCTCAGTAACATAAAGAACCGGAATTTTCACTTCCATACCGTAAGCCTTCTTCATATTCTTCTGGCCCACCTCCAGTTGTTGGTAGCATGAGGGACAGATTGCTGCGATGATATCCGCTTCGGCATCTTGAATGCTGGCATATTTTCGCTTCAGCATCCCGTCAGCGGCTGCTTGATTATTTCGTGCGACTCCGGATCCACAACACATGTTTTCCTCCTGGTAATCTAAAACTGTGGCGCCCAAGGCCTCCAAAATTTTTCTCGGATAGATGGGTTCCATCGGATCATCGGTGTGAACAAGTTCATGGGGTCGGGAATAGTGGCACCCGGGGTGAATTGCGATTTTTAATCCCGTGAGGGGTTTGATTACCAAGGACTTAATGGCGGGAATTCCCACGTGTTCATGCAGTAATTCAATGAAATGCTTTACTTCAATGCTTCCCTTGAAGGTTTTTCCGATTTCATCTAGGCGGGATTGCACAACTTTTCTCTCTTCGGGATGTTCCTTGAGCTCGTGATTCACAGCCTTCAGAGTTTCCGAACAGCCATTGCACAAACTTACAATATTGCGGTTGGATTCTTCGGCCAATGCTAAATTACGTGCCCCCAGGGTGAGCCATGTATCGTGACTGGTGCTTTGAACTCCCACAGGGTCCGGGCAGCAGGCAAATTCGCCATTATCGTGGAGCGTAATTCCCAATTTTTCGAACACATATCGGGCGCTTTTCTCTATAAAGGGTATTCGGTTCTGTATCGTGCATCCCACAAATAATTCGAAGTCATTTGGTCCCGATGCAGTACTTTCGGTGGCGTCTTGGGTAATTGGATTGGTGGCCATTAGATTGCCTCCTCCGTGGTTGCTTTTTTCTTCTCCACCGCATCCAAAATGGCTTTTGCGCCGGATAAAGTCATTAGAAGTTGAATCTCATTTAAACTGGTATCAATAGAAGGAGGTAGGCCCAATTTCTCCCGACGTTTCACAATGGCCGGTTGTAAAGGAACCGCTTTGCCGAAGAGATATACCTGTCCTGTTTCGGATGTATAGGATTCTGGGATATTCTCGTATTCCGCAGCAGCATTTTTTACCGTAACGAAGATTCCATGCAGATCCACGTGTTGCGGGCATGCTTCTTGACACAGCTCACACATAGAACAATCCCAAACGTTAGGTTCTAAGTCAATTATGAGCCGTTCCAAAAAACCGCAATTTGCAAGTTGTATAATGGACCGAGGGTTGAATTTTCCTTCCGTCTCAAGCGCTACAGGACAAATAGTTGAGCATGTTGAACAGTTATAGCATATATTTAGAGAGATCCCCATTTCCCCGGTTGTTAAATCGTCCCGAAGGCAAGCAACGGGACTCTCGGGAGGGATGCTTTCGTTTTCCATAATACTTTGTAAAAGGAGGCAAAATATAAAAAATCCTTAGATTCGGTTCCAGAAATCCCGATTCATTTAGTCCTCACTAGGAAAAATTGCACATTTGGATTTCCCCAGATGTCCTTTTTTTCCCATAGTTCGACCCAGCTGAATAAATGCTTTAAAAAACTATAAAAAAGCGAGAAAACCAAGAAATCTAAGAAAAAAAATGAAATCGATTAATATCAATTTCGATTTTGAGGTGCTTTATTCCGATGGGGATAATTTTTCTTGCATATATTTATGGATAGCTCTTGCAGCATCCTTCCCCGCTCCCATGGCGCTTATAACCGTGGCAGAGCCTGTTACAATATCACCACCTGCGAATACATTCGGAATTGAGGTTTGCATTTGCTTGTTAACTTCGATATATCCCCATTTGTTGAGTTGGAGTCCGGCAGTATTTTGGGTTAGGAGCGGATTAGCACGGGTCCCTATGGCCATGATGACCAAATCGACAGGCATGGTATATTCGGAGCCGGGAATCTCAATGGGTCGTCGTCGTCCAGAAGCATCGGGTTCGCCCAATCGCATTTTGATAACTTCCATTTCTTTAACAAAACCCTTGCCATCTCCTATAATTTTGGTGGGATTTCGTAAAAAGTGAAATTCTACCCCTTCCTCTACCGCGTGTTCATATTCCTCACGGCGGGCGGGAATTTCGGCTTCACTTCGTCGATACACCACAATCACTTTTTTGGCTCCCAATCGTAAGGCCGTCCTGGCAGAATCCATGGTGACATTTCCACCGCCGAGTACGGCAATAGTATCACCCTCGTCAACCATAGTGTCGTAATCTTTGCGGTATGCTTTCATTAAATTGACACGGGTTAGGTATTCGTTCGCACTGAGAACTCCGTTCAATTCGATGCCGGGCACCTTTAGGAAAATCGGTAAACCCGCACCCACTGCAATGAAGAAGGCTTGAAATCCTTGTTCTTCCAAATCCTTAAGGTCAAATAATTGGCCTATAACACTATTCATTCGGATTTTGACTCCACATTCGCGGAGATTATCGATTTCCTTCCGTACGATTTCTTTCGGTAGTCGGAATTCGGGAATCCCGTAAACCAAGACTCCACCGGTTTTATGGAAGGCTTCAAAAATCGTGACATCATACTCCATTTTTGCCAATTCACCAGCACAAGTCAATCCTGCCGGTCCGGCACCAATTACTGCCACCTTCGGGTTACCGCTTAAATCAACGCAAGCGCCCTCGTCGAATTCACCGATCCCTTTTACACGCTGTTCCCAATCGGCGACGAATCGTTCCAATCGTCCGATGGCTACCGGTTTCGAACCCTTTATTTTTCCCAATGTGCACACTACCTCGCACTGTGATTCTTGGGGGCAAACTCTTCCACAAATGGCGGGTAAGACATTCTTTTCCTTGATTTTATCGATAGCACCTTCAAAATTCCGCTCGGTTATCAATTTAATGAATTCTGGAATGGGCACTTCTACAGGGCACCCCTTCACGCATGGGCGTGTTTTACATTGAATGCATCGATTAGCTTCCGCAATGGCCATTTCTTCCGTATATCCTTGGGCCACTTCATCGAAGTTATGAATCCGTTCGTGGTGATCCTGCACGGGCATCGGAGTACGATTATTGTTAATCTGATATTTTCGCATTTTTTTTCACCTGGTGTTTCTATAAGATTGCTTAATCCTCGCACGCTCCTTCGGCGTTAAGTTTGTCGGCTTGGGCCATAAGGCGACATTTATGATCGAATTCTTCCTTCCGTTCGGTTTCAACCTTCTGGAAGCGGCTGTTTCGGGCCATCAGATTATCGTAGTCGACATTGTGGCCATCCACGTCGGGACCGTCAACACAGGCAAATTTTGTTTGACCGTCGAGGGTGAGAAAACGACAACCTCCACACATCCCAGTTCCATCAACCATAATCGGATTAAGAGATACGGTGGTGGGTACTTTCGGTAAATCTTTTGAACCATTAGTCAATAAAGCAACAAATTTCATCATAATTAAAGGACCAATGGCAATTACTTGGGACAAGGGCTGCTTTTCCATCAGTTCCCGGAGTCGATCGGTGACAAATCCCTTCTGTCCGTGGGTGCCATCATCGGTTGTGATAATCACTTCCACATCCAAGGCTCGGAATTTCTCTTCCCAAAAGATCAGTTCCTTGGTACGGGCGCCCAAAATGGCGATTACATGATTTCCTTTCTCTTTCAATTCAACAGATTGTGGATAAATCGGTGCAATCCCCACTCCGCCACCTACGAGAACGACTGGGTGTTCGTATTTATCAATGTGCGCGCATTTTCCCAAGGGGCCCACAAAATCTAAGATTTCATCGCCCACTTCCATTAGGGATAATTCCGTGGTGCTTTTTCCTGCTTTCATAACGACAATTGTAATTGTGCCTTTTTCACGATCGTAATCTGCCACGGTCAAGGGAAAGCGTTCGCCTTGCTCTGAAATACGCAAGATTACAAAGTTACCGCCCTTGGCCTTTTTGGCAATATCGGGAGCGGCGATGACCAATTCATAGAGCGTCTGGTCAGGATTTAAAAATTTTTTCTCGAGAATCTTCCAACCCATAATTCATCACTATAGGAAAATGAACAACGGTTAAAATTTAAACTTTCAGCCCAATTCGGGTTCCATGAATTCAATGGGCAAGCAGACCCACAAAATTCTATTCAATGCCCCGACAATCGCTTGGAAGTGGGTATCTTTGAATCTGGAAGAATGGGGAGATTAAAATTCTAAATACTCTGATTCGGTCTTAATGTGGATTTTGCGAAAAGTACGTAAGGCGAGAGATCCATTGGGCCCGATCAAAGTAGACTTCATTCCGCACAATTTGCCCATCCCAAATTTCCACAATATCCATTCCATATTCTACAATTTCCTCCACGGAATCAGATTTCGGGAGTTTTGCATGTCCCAAGGGGATATTGGCTTTCCACTTTAAATTAAAGCCGGCGGACGTAGGAAATAATTCTACCAATTCCCAGATCCAGTTCGGGTTATGGGCCAGCAATTTTTCCAAATAACCTGCCAGAGCGACCTTTCCTTGCAATCCTTTTGGGCAAGCGGGATCACGGTATAAGATCTCTTCGTGATAAAAAGATAAAAGGGTCTGGGGTTGATTTCCCGACCACGCGGCCAACCAGCGATTGCAAAATTCAACGAGGGAAGTTTTTTCCAAACTGGTCATGAAGGTAATTTGTTTTTCGGGCGTTAAAAATTTTCCCTTCTCCATGGGTTGGAAATTGTTACAAAGCTTATGGATTTTCAATATTTTACCCGTTTTCATTCCCAGTATAATATTTTCCTCTTAATTGTCTTTGGGGAAAGGAATAATTATGTAAAAGTTGCGAAATTGCAGAAGATATGAATGGTTTTTATGGGAATAGTTCCCTAATAGATCCATGGGAAAATCTGTAAAACGGATTTCAGGACTTGACTCTGCGAAGGGTTTTGGAATCTTGATAATGATTTTAGTGCATTTGTTCACTCAGCAGATAGCAAGAGGTGATTCGGCCCTCTTTGTTCCCGTGGTTACAGGACTCAATCCCCTCATGTTTGTAATTCTTGCTCCCCTAATTGTAATGGGTGTATGGGGCAGTATCTTCACGGTTTTCACTTGCATTTTGATTTCCAAACAGATGTTCCAAATTCAGCAGAAGTATAAAGATGACCCCTCCAGGAAAAAGCGCCTTGGGAAGTATTTTTTGGGGAGAATTTGGATTTCTGTTCTTTTGATGTTGGCCTATCGGGGGTTTCGCACCCTCTTTGGCATTGTTAATCCTGAATGTCGGAGCAAAATAGTGTATGGATTAAATTTTATATTTTCCAGTGACACCATTGATTCGATTGCAATTGTGGGTATCCTTATTCCGTTGGTTCTGCTTATTATGTTCAGATTTCCCTTACTTCAGACTCCTCGGGGTTTTACGATTTTCTTTCTACTTTTGGGTGCATTAACCTTAGGTCTCAGTTCCTTTTTCATCCCTTGGGGGCGGGAACTCTGCTTTATACTGGAATCAAGAGAACTCTATATGCTTGAATTGTTTGTATCGAAATTTATCTATGGGAGATTCAAGATTACCCACACTTTCTCCTTCGGATGTCTTGGGGCTATTTTTGGGTATTGGCTCCACCGAGACATATCACGGAAAAAATTGTTCATATATCTATTTTCCTTTGTAGGATTTTGTTTCTTGTATTTGGGTATCTTTCTCCTAATAGATTGGACTATCTTACTCCAATACGCCAATACGGACATTCCTATTGCAATCCAAGTTTTTAATATGGGAGGACAGTTGGTTATTTTAGCCATATTCATTGGCAGGCTCGATTATGGATCACCCGTCTCCAGGAGACGTGCGGGGTGGAGGACGGTTTGGCTTCGCAGATATGGAATTATTTCCCTGACTGTTTTTACTGTAGGAACTTTGTTAGGAGAGGGCATTTATTGGCTTTTTGAAAAATTGTTTGGCCCCTCCATCGGGTTTTCCGAGTTAACTCAGGAACCTTACCTGGCTTGGAGCACTTTGCAGATATGTTTCTTGATGATTTCCGTTATTTTGGCTTGGGAAGTGATTTTACGCCTGTGGGGGAAAGTTCGATATATTCTGGGGATTGAATGGATAATTACGATGCTTTCCGTTTTGTTCCGATTTAAGAAATCCGGTTCCCTTCATATCGATGAACGACTGTATTACTATCGCACCTTGACTGAAAATGAGCCTCTGAAAGAGAACACTCCTCTGATTGAAGTTCAAAAAGCGCCATAAAGAGAAATCCCCTGAAACGAAAAGAAAGTGTAAGCGGTAATTAATCTATGTCACTGTTTGTTCCTTAAAAGTGACAAAAAATTATGCTTCTAACGACAAGGTCAGCAAACATTAAGAATGTCAACTTTTTTTTAAAAATTCTTTTTTGTCACTTAAGATTCTTGACCACAACTATCGCTCATTCAAGTGACATTTTAGATCTGCCAAATAGTGCCTCCACATCTCCATAAGATACAAATCATCTATGGATCATAAGCCACTTCATTATCATAGGGATACGCAATTGATTGTGCCGTTTAATTGGCACAGGATATTGTTTTCAATGAAAATTAGAAAGAAACACTCGACTATACAGAAACGGGAACAGGCTTTGTTATTGTATTACAACAAAGGACTTTCCAATGAAAAAATAGCATGTCTTCTTAATTGTTCAGTTAGAACAGTTATTAGATGGAAGAAAGCTGAAAAAGATAAGGATCGACCCGTATGCCAAAAAGAGAATCATACTCGAAAACGGAAAAAAATATATTCTGAAGCGATATTCACTCAAATTTTGGCATTAAAGCAAGAAAATCCAGCTCGAACTGGAAGTGGAATCCACAGATTGCTTCTGCAACAATTTCCCACAACATGTCCATCTGTATCCACTATCAGGAAGTTCCTAAACAACAACGGTTATTTTCGAGCTAAGCAGACTCGAAAGGAAGGATACGTTAAATTTGAGCGGAGTAAACCTAATGATCTCTGGCAAATAGATATTGCAGGGGTCCAAACAGTGGGACATCTTGGAAAGCTATATTTGATCGCAATTCTTGATGATTGTTCAAGGTTTGTGGTAGCAGCTCAATATTTTCCCAGTCAAATGGGGATTAATGTACTATCGGTTGTCCGAAATGCAATTATGAAGTATGGACGCCCCAATCAAATCATCGCCGATAATGGGACGCAATTTCGAAATGTCACTAAAGATATTGGAAATCGATACATACATCTGTTAACTTCGTTAGATATTCAACCAATATATTCACGACCTTATCATCCTCAATCAAAAGGAAAATTGGAGAGATGGTTTGGAACGGTCAAACAGATGTTTTTACCGGATGCTCGCTTTAATATCAAGCAAGATCCTGGCAAACAACTATACAACTTCAATGAGGAGTTTGCGAAATGGTTGGAATGGTACAATTATCAGAAACCTCATCGTTCACTTCCTTCACGTAAACCCCCAAATACAAGATTTTTCCAGAAGGAACGAATTTATCGCCCTTTAGAATCTCTCGTGGATTGGAATAGATGGATCAATACTTTTTACCAACGGAAAGTGACAAAATACAACTATGTCTCGTTTAAGGGTGAAAATATAGTAATTCCTCGTGGATATGCAGGTTGTAAGGTTGATTTGCTCGAAACTCCTGAATTTATCGAAGTATATCAACGGGATAAATTAATATGTACCCACCAAAAACAACCTTTAAACATCATTAAAAATCAACGCAGAGAATTCCGAACTATCGCACAAAGTGGTACCATACAGTACCAAAAAAGCCACTATACCATCGATTACAAGTTAGCTAGAAAAAAAGTTGAGATAAAAGAAGCCGCAGGTGGGCAAGAACTTTTAATTTATCTCGATTCCATCTTAATCAAACGATTATCTCGCAAATAATCGCAATTAGATTAAGATATTTTCCCCTTTTTTTAAATCCATGAATGATGGAGATATCATCAAAAATTCTAGTTGAATTAAAGTGACAAAAATTAAATTACTGAAGGTGCGACAAAACATATTACTACTAACAAAGAAAGGAAAGAAAGAAATGCAAAAAAAGTGGATCTTGGGTGCCCTATAGAGAATTATTCTGAGAGAGCAACCTCGTCAGTCGCCAATTTGTTAGAAACCAGTTCAAATTGAGGGTCGTCTTCAAGGATTTCTTCAGTGGATTTACCATTGGTTGAAAGTTCATCATATTTTTCTCCATAAGACATCATTTTTGTCGTCTTAACTAAGAAGAAATAGACTACTAAGGAAATTCCCGGCGCGATTAGGTATATAAAGTTGACCGGAATATATTCCCCAATGATACCCCAAAGGATCAAACCCAAGGGATTCAAGGCTTTAATTACCACGAACATGGAGCTGAAAACCCGTCCCTGAAGTTCTTTTGGGATTGTTATTTGAAGCACCGAGATGAGTTGGGTATCAATGAAGGCTAGATTCACTCCGAGGGCAAAGCAACCAATAAATAACAGCCAAAACCACCCTGCAGGTATTAGACCTATTGCTAGAAGAACCACCGAGAGAACCATTCCCGCGATGACCACTCCCTTGATGGATGATTTCTTTTTACTGGCCATCAACAAAATCGCGCCAATTATTATACCTGCTTGGAACATAACCTCAACCCACGAATATTGTGTAGCACCTCCCCCATGATAATCTAAAATCAAGAGGGGAAACAGAGCGAACACAGGTACAACGATAAAATTCGCAACTGCAAATAGTGCGAAGATAGAGGACAAACCAGAAGTTTTGATGTAGGAAAATCCCTCTTTGAATTCCTGCTTGAAGCTACCCTTTTCTTCAATGCCTTCATTGCTGCTTGAACCGTTTTTACGCACGCTGGGAATGCGAATTAAGAGTAAAACAATGGCCGTTGGAATGAAAGTGAACACATCTAACCAGTAAATCTGCTGAATATCGAAATTTGCAATTGCTATGGCTCCAATCGCAGGACTGGCGATCCCCAGAAGGGAATTAAAAATTTGGTTGATGGAGTTAATTGGCTTAATTTTGTCTTCAGGAACCATCAAGGAAGTGATAGCCACAGCAACGGGCATTTGAAATCCTTGACAAATCCCCCGCACTGCCAAAAGGGCAATTATGTGCCACAATTGGTTAATGCCCAGGCTGAAAAGAATGATGAGCACAAAAGTGGACAAAGCCTGCAGCAAATCAGTTATAATTAACATCACGTTTTTGTCTAGTCGATCTGCGACAACCCCTGCAATCGGTGAGACGATGATCATTGGCACAATATTGGCAATTGAGGCAGCGGATAAGATAAGAGTACTTCCGGTTTCGATAGTAAGGTACCAGATTACGGCGAAGCTCACGATTTGGGAGCCGATAAGGGAGACAAATTGTGAAATCATAATCCAGATGTAGCCGAGATAGGATTGATTGGAAATTTTTTCGTAAGAGATCATAATGTAATTCACTACATTTTTTTTAGTAAGTACTTATTTCATTGAATGGTGAGAATGCATAAGAATGATGTGTAATCCATTTGTTGGCAACATGTCTAAATCCACAATTTTACAATTAAAACGAAGTAGTTTATATGTATAGTGTGTATGAATGTTATATAAACTTATGTAAAAAACAGCAAAACAAAATAATATTCAAGGAAGATCGAAATTTTTGGTGAAAATTTCATGTAAAAACACGTAGAGTGCCACAAGGACCATAAGAGATCCGTCCAAAATGAGAAGCCCATTGGTAATCCAAGGAAGAAAATAATACCCGGAGGATAAATTCTCCCGTGTATCGAATATTTCGATTCCATCTTCCCCGTCCGCCAATAAAATATATTGTTGATGGGAAATCACAGCGTAGGCATAGCCGCCATCATTGTATTTTCCGTTTCTGAGGGGATTGTTCGGATCGGTGATATCCACACTCACCAATCCTCCATATCCGGTGGCAATGAAAGCAGTATGGCCAGCAACACAAATATCTAAAGCGGCGGATTCCTTGAGATCCAGAAGGTGAATTCTTTCAGGCTGGGTGGGGTTGGTCACATTGAGAATTTCCAGGAATCCAGCGTATCCCGAAGCAAATCCCACCAATCCCGAGATCCATACATCTGAGATCGAATCATGGGGGTCATCATAATACCCAATGCGGGAAGGGTTTAAGGGATCCGAGATATTGAGAAGTTCGATGCCATGCTGCTCATTTACCAAATAAAGAATCGATCCCTGTGGGTACATAGCAGACGTATAGACATTGTCTGTTTGATATTGAACCACGCGGTAGGGATTTAAGAGGTCGGTGATATTATAAATTTCCAATCCATCATACCCGTCTGCTAAATACATGTAGGATCCGGATACCCAAATATCATTGGCATAACCCAGTGTATCATCGTCTTCGTATATATCGTTGACTTGACTTCCTCGGCTCAATTCACGGAGTATATTCCCTTCTTGGTGCTGGAGGATTACGAATCCATTATAGCCATCTGCCACAAAAATTAAATCATCTTCCACCCATATCCCCTGGGCATAATCGGATTTGTTATACCATCCCATCTCAACCGGTTTTTCAGGATCGGAAATATTTACGAGCGTCAACCAAGGATTTCCCCCAACGGCGTAGAGAACCTCTTCATTGATACACAGATCGAGGCAGTAGGATTTACTTTCCTTGGTGAACAGGGCCACCTTTCCGGAATAGCAGAAAGTATTGGCGATTTTGGTAAGGAACATGACCAGTCCGAAGATAAGAAGAGTTTTAATGACTCGGGAGTGAACAATCGTCTGGAGGCAAGCGCGCAGAGATCTCACCTTGATTCTTCGGTTCGGGGTTCTTGACATCGGTGTGTATCTTACTAGAAATAGATTATATAAATAATGACCACCGAATAGCAGATCTGTAGTAGATTAATAGTCTATATGGAGAAGTCTAATTATCTGCTCACTTTTCTATACTAAATAATGAGGTGTATGAGATTTTGGATGTTTGCGGGGGACTACGCTTCCGGTGGCGGATTTTCTTTAAGGAAAACGGTGATTTCCTCTGTATTCTGCTCAATCCAGGACTGAATTTTTTCGGTTTGGATATATTGATCCAACAATTTCTGGAGTGCTTCTTCCTCTTCGGGGCTGGGATCTGGGTTCGGGAGATTATCCAATGCATCGTAATACAAGAACGTCCACACTTGGTTCTTAATCTCCTCTTGAATGGTATATCCAGAGCTCAAAATTTCTCGCCAAAAAACCATTTTCAAATCCAGCCCGTTTAAGTCGATGGCATCGAAGTCTATTTCCATGTGGAGTACTCTAACTTTATCCCGAAAAGTTAAAAATTTTTGCGGTGGGTTATTTACTAGTGATTACTTAGTATCATATAATCTTAGGATCGTAACATTCAATCTTAGGATCATAACAGATATTTTAGAATCGTAACAAATATTCTTTGGATTGATCATCATGACAATATATTGGGCCCCACTTCTCCACGCCTATCAGCCTCCTTGGCAAGACATTGAAGTTCTAAAGCAAATTTACGAAGAGTGCTATGATCCCCTGCATTCCATGCTTGAACGCCATGAAAACGCGAAAATTACAATAAATATTCAAGGTTGTCTGGTGGATCAGCTTATCGGGTTGGATTTGATGCATGTAGGTCGACGCTTAAATCGGATGATGCAAAAAAAGCGAGTTGATCTGGTCGGAACAGCCAAATATCATCCTATTTTACCCCTTATTCCAAAATCCGAAATCCTGCGCCAAATCGATCTAAATACCAAGACTATGCAAAAAAACTTCGATGGCAAATGGAAGCCCCGAGGTTTTTTTCCACCCGAAATGGCAGTTTCCAACGAACTCATCTCCACGGTAGGAAATTTGGGCTATAAATGGATAATTATGGATGGAATTGCCCATAAAGAAGGGGAGTGGCCCCAAAATTATATTCAGCAGGTTGCCGGATCAGGAGATTCGGGGAACCCGGGCATTTGTGTCGTTTTTCGAGATTCCTATATCTCCAACATGATTTCATTCAAAAATATTGACGCTAAGGGTTTCATTGCCCAATTGTTGTCCATGTTTCCCGATGGAGACAAAGAGGATTACTACGTAATTACAGCAATGGACGCGGAAACCTTCGGCCATCACATTAAATTTTACGAAACCAGTTTCTTGGGAAAAGTTTTTTCCCTAATTGAGGATTATCCCGAAATCCAAACGACCTTCATCTCCGATATAGTGGAAACGTTTCCCAAGAAAATGCAACCCGCCGGTAGTATCACGGCTTCTTCCTGGAGCACCGATAAGGGAGATATTGCTTCCAAGGTGCCCTATCCCCTATGGTCCCATCCCGAAAATCCAGTGCATAAGTACCAGTTCCGATCCCTGAATGCACTGTATAGATTGATGGAATTACTGGAAGCCCAAATATCCTTGCAGAATTCAGCCCCCAAAAAAATTCTTCATAAATCATCGGCATCCTCCGAAAATATCTCCCCCGAAGAAAAATCCTCCGAAGACCAACCACCCGATGACCACTATCGGGAGTACTATCGCACAGCACGGTATTTTTATGACGAATCTTTGCATTCCTGCTGGCTGTGGTGGGCGAGTATGCGACCGATGTGGAGCCCTAATCTTATATACAAAGGTTTAGATCTCATCAATCGAACGGCACTCAACGCCCAGCTGGCTCTAATTAATCTTCAAAACGGGCAAGGTGACGAGTATTACAGCATTGTCATCGATAACGGTGAGAAGATCATGGGTGAGATAATGGAACAAGAACTCGCCGGCAGAAGGGTGCGCACATTCGGTCAGTTCTCCGATTAAATCTATTATTCCACAGATTGGCAAGCACAAGTCTTATATGGGGTGGCGCACCAATTATTTTTGGTGTTAAATAGATATGAATAAATTGATTGAACAACTCGCACAAGCTTACGTGGGCGAATCCCAAGCCCGAATGCGGTATACCGAATACGCCAAAATTGCCAAAAAAGAAGGATACGAACAGATTGGCGCCATCTTTTTAGAAACTGCCGATCATGAAAAAACCCATGGAAAGAACTTCTTCAGAATGATTCAGAAGGTATTTGAAAAACTGGGGGAGTCGGAGGAAGTGCTGGAATTGAAGAATGTAGCGGTACCAGTCATTCGGGGCACGCTCGTCGAAAATTTGAAGGCATCCATTAAAGGAGAGCACCATGAGCACACCGAATTGTATCCCACGATTGCGAAAATTGCGAAGGAAGAGGGATTTCCCGAATTGTCTACTCAAATTTTAGGCATTGCTAAAGCCGAGGAACACCACGAAAAGCGCTATGCAATGCTCCTTGAACAGATTGAAAAGGCCAGCTTCTTCAAGAAAGATGGAAAAGTGTGGTGGCTGTGTATGGAATGTGGCTATTGGCATTATGCTGAAGAACCTCCAACGATGTGCCCCTCGTGCCTTCATCCAAAAGCCTTTTTCAAGAAAATGGATGAAGATTATTAAATAACCCTATGTGCATTTTTTTTAAATTATTTTTCACATTTTAATAGTTATTGGATTGATCATTACTTTCCTTTCCATTATGCCAAAGGTGGATAAAATTTAGTCAGTTATTAAGTAAGCATGCAAAAATCTGAGGATTTGAAGATGTAAAGTTGTAAGAGTTAAAAGTATTAAAAGTAAGAAAAAAATTTAGAAATAGAAAAAAGGTATAGGATTAAGTTCTAACAGTAATTGAAACCGTAGCCTCATACCCGGCAGTGGTGCGTATTTTAATGTAAACCGGCTCACCTAATGTAAGCGTTAAGCCAAGCAAATCCGCATCAATCTCTAAGTCATATAGTGCAATTGTCGTATCTTCGGCTTCGTCTCCTACGAGATCAAATCCACTCTCACCCGCCAAGGCTACTAATTCAGAAGTCAAATCCAGATATTGATAATCATCGTCATCGCCTGTCAAACTGAACATCACGCTATCGATGGTCAACAATTGCTCATTTTCGACTTCCACCACCACATTGATCCACCCTTCAGAGAGATCTGCATAGGTATCATGTAATTGATGGCTGTA
>JABCSI010000247.1 GCA_018238965.1 Promethearchaeota archaeon | reverse complement strand
AGCTTTGCGGAAACGTCTCGAAAATAAGTCGCGAAAAAATATTCTTCAGCGGGATTTCCATGCAGCCTTAGAAAAGTTCAATTTACAAAAAATTAATCGGCAAAATTCCCACCAATCCAATCAATCCAATCCCTCTAACCCGGATCCAACCCAAGGGACAGAAATATATGTTTAAATTTTAGGATGTTAAAATGTTAATTTAGAAGATTGGATTTTTATTTTGATCTTTAAATCTCGGCGCCTTTTTCTAAAAATGTTGGGGTTTGGATGGAAATCCGTTTGCGGTTCGGAATGTTGAATTTTTTCTGCGCCAGATACACAAAATGCTTTCCAAAGGAATAATAAATAGTATCGTCAATTACCGGGAGATAGCTCGTTACCCAGACACGAGAAGCAATATATTCAACATCCTCAAAGGAAACATCCCAGATAACAGCAAAAGGAGGCCGAATATTGAGCATTTTGTTTATAAAATCTTCCATGGCAATTTCGGTCGGCTCACCTACTACTCCTGGGGCATAAAATCGAATAGTCTTGAATTTTTCACCCGCGGGCAGATATTCATCCCATTCCTCATCGGACTCCACGTAAACTATCTTATCTATGCTAAAAAGGGATTTTGCCCGCGTTGCATAATGGCGAGCTTGACTATAATATACCGTTCGGCCACGAATCGCAATGTATTGGGAAACCCAAACTCTCTTGTTAAATTCAATAATGTCCTTTCCCGTAATATCCCATAGGACAGCATATTCGGGGCGTTTTTTGAGCATAAGGGTCAAAAATGATTCTTTATCGGTTTCGAGTGGTTGGTCCATTAACTGTGGGCAAAAGAATCTCATATTGGGGGCTCCGAGAGTGATTTTTTATGGTAAATAGCAAGGATACATATTAATATATACCTTTAACGTTTATGATTCATGCGGACTGGTCGCATTCACATCAAATATTTTCTGAATTTGATCATTTAAAGCGGGAATACGATCCGATGAAAGTAAATTGCCGTGGGATATAGCCTCATTCAAGGAATCCCAGATCCGGGTATCCGATTTCAAAATATTGGTCAATTTATGGAAGTTTTGTTGAGCTCCGTAAGATTGTCCTCGGTATATATAACTAACGATAAATGGAGACAGATTTCTAACCAAAATATTATAATCACCAAATTTTGCCCGTTCCAGAACCCCTTCAAAGATTTTATTGCTAAAGGAATCAAAAGCAGCTAAAATCCCACCAAGAAGTTGGTCATTTACATCTAAATCGCCTGAAAATTGATATGTATAAATAGTAGGCCCCGATTCGTTCAAAATCGTTATCATAACGGGGTTTTCGGGTGTAACTTCCTCAGAGACGACGATCCCTTGACGTTTGATGCGGGATAGGTTATCATCCATATTTGCCATTTGGACACGTTCGTCGAATTTGGGAGGGTTTATTTTGAACTTTTCCCACGTGTGTTCTTGTTCAAGAATGATATCATGCTCATTGGAAATTTTTATGGCTAATTGTGTTAGCCCTTGTTCCTCTGCAAGAGTTTGGGCCTTTACCAAATATTCCCTGGCTAATTGTAGATCAAAACTAATCAGGGCCAATTTGGCTTTGAAAAAATTAATTTCAGCCCATAAATAGTAAGAATGCAACTCTTTTGCAATTACCAATAATTTATTCATCGTTTGAGTTAATTCAATCAAAATTTCTTCTTCATTGGAAATTTTTAATTCGAATATTAGAAGATCGCAAAGATTGATTAATGCCTCGACAGTTAATTCATGTTTTATGATTGCTTCATTGGCAATATCGCGGAGGATTTTTTGCGCCAGATAAACATTCTTGACCCTTAAGTTCTTTTTAAGATAAAGAGCCTTGGAAAGTTGAAATCTCTGTTGAATTTTCTCATTTCCGGTCTTTTCGCCGAGAATTTGCAATTCATCAATGAGTTTTTTTGCTTCCTCAACTTGATCCTGTTCTAAACGCAGATTGATAAGATAATATAGGAAAATAGCAATTTCGACCTCATTCCCCAATTTATGCCCGAGTTTTAAGGCACGGAGTAAATATTGTTCTGCTTCTTCAAATTGCCCCATCTGACGATGTATTGCCCCCAAATTAGCCAATGTAATGCGTAAACTTATTTCAGGTGCGATTTTTTCCCGAATTCGTATACTCCGTTTGAGATAGCGCAGGGATTTGCTGAGATCTCCCTGTAAACGAAACATCCATCCCAAATTATTATACAGTAGGGATAAATAGTGTTGATTCCCCAATTCATTTTGGAGCCCCAAGGCTTCCTTTAAAAGTTCCATGCCTTTCAGATAATGACCTTTTTCACAATTGATCATCCCCGCTAGGGAAAGTCCATTGGCAATTTCAAAGGGAGAGCCCCATTTTTTCCACAATTCACAACTTGAGGTAATTCGCGCAAGGGCAGCATCCAAATGTCCGAGATGCCAGAAGATTCCACTTTTTATAAAATCTATATGGGCAAAAAAGAGATTGAAATGACGTTCTTCGACAGAAAAATGATGACTGACTATTAACTCCACTTCTTCCAAAAGATCCAATGCAAGGGTGTCATCCCCGGCGCGACTATGAATATTGGCAATTTCGATTCCTATCTTGATAGCCAAATCAAAATGTTTTTTCTCAAGCGCATAACGATAAGCCGGGAGCCCAATTGCTAATGTGGGTTCAAAATCTTCAAGAAAACGGCCCAATTTAATCCTAATGTAATTAATATGTATTTGATCTCGTATTGAGGAGATGGGAAGGGAATCCAATGCTTGTAATGTTTCTTGGGCCTGGGGAAAGCGGCCAACATTGAGATTTTCTTCGATCTCTGCTATGAGACGGGAAATTTTATCTGAAGCTCGTTCTATGTTTGCATTCATATAGATCCTCATTCGGAATCGCGTAGTCGAATACACGTGGATTTCGCGATCATCATTAAATCAGTGAAGCATCTATTATAAAACACGTCCATCCTTCCAAAGGAATCGACATTAACAAGAAGAAAGCGCTATCGAAACGAAAATGAATCCTATATAGCATCCATTTCTTTCAACATTATTTGATCACAAAGTATATCGATAAAGCTGGTTAAAATTTCGGAAAGCAACATTTGATTGTTGGTATACTGTAAGAACGCCTCAAAAAGTTGATCATTACCCATTATTTCTTCATAAAACTGAAGAATTTTTTTCTTTGCATAAAAGGAAGGTCCTTGGTAGACGTATCCTACTAAAATTGGAGGGTGCTTCTTAACCAGAACATTGAACTCCCCAAATTTGGCTCGATCCAAATTTTGAGCAAAAATCTCATCACTCATGATATCAAATGCTGTGAGAAATCCGCCAAGCATCTCTTGATCAAATTTTCCTATTGATGAAAAAGATTTATAGTAAATTATGGGGCCATTTTCATTGACGATAATCATGGCAATCGGTATTTCAGGCTGGACTGAGGGGGGATCAATGCCCTTCTGGTGCACAATATTGTGCATAAATCCATCCAACCCAACGATTTCAGCACGTTCCAAAAATGATGCATTTTTTTCTTGAAATGATTCCCAAATTTGTTGCTGGGCAATTAATTTATCATGCTCTTCGCTTATTTTCATGGCAACTCTAAGTAATCCACTATCCTCAGCAAAAAGTTGGGCTTGGTTCAAATTTTTCTTAGCTTCTTCAATATTTAGGTCAATTAGGGCAAGTTTCGCCTTTAGAAGATAAATCTCAGCCCATAATAAATACGAATGTTGATTTTCTGCGATTTCGAGGAGCTTGGCGATTACAAAATCCAATTCTTCGTTTAATTGGGAAGTATTATTTAATCGCATTTCAATTAGTATTAATTCGCATAGGTTCAAAAGGGCAATTTGAGTAATCTCTTGTTCAATAATGGGTTCATCAACCACATTTTTAAAGATATCCTGAGCCATAAATAAATCCTTGGCCCGTCCTTTTTTTCTCAGCATTAGGGCTTTTGCTAATCGATATCGAAGATGAATTTTCTTGTTAACCGTTAAGAGTTTATAGTTGTATAATTTGGCCAAACTAATTTGGGCATTCTCAAGTGCCCCCATTTCCAAATATACCCGGAACATTTCAAACAAAAACCAGGATAATTCATTAGGATTCCCGATTTTTTCAGCAATGGCTACACTCCGTTGGATATAATTTAAGGCTTGGTGATAATCCCCCTTTTGGCGGTATATAGTACCAATATTTGCCAAATTAAACCGAATTTGGGAATAGTCCTCCATAGATTCCCACATTGACAAGGATTCTTGTAGATAGTGTAAGGCTTCTTCTAAATGACCCTTTAAATGGTTTATTCGTCCAATATTCCCTAAAATTGTAGCAATAGAAGCCTGATTCCCAATGGATTGTTCGAGTTGTAGAGCCTCCTCTAATAAGGGCAACCCTTCTCGAAAATTACCTTTTTCGCATAACATACGCCCATAATTTGAGAGTGATCTAACATATTCGGAGTTTTTTTCTCCGTATTTCTGAATTTCGATGACTTCTTGAAGTTTTTGGATCGCACCGTCAATATCCCCGTCGTACCAAAACTGAATACCTTCACTGAATATTATACGCGCCCATCGAAACGAAGTAAGATTTTGTTCTTTTCCACTCAAGGATGTGAATAAGTCCTTTGCTTTGCGAATATTCTTAATAGATTGCTTATATTCGCCCAATTGTTGATCTATTTGAATGCGGAGAAGGCATAAATCAATTTCAATATCTTTAAACTCAAATTTCTTAATCGTAGATTTTAAACTCTCGACTTTTTTCAAAGTTTCTCTAAGGTAACCTGCTCTGATTAACAGTTCAATATGTAATAGTTCAGCTTCTGCCCGTTCTTTTGAATCCTCGGGCAATTTCCGGGTATACAAAATAATACTCTGTAAACCCTCATTGTATCGTCCTACATCGATTAATTGTTTGATTGATTTTATATCTTGATTATCCCACATCAATATAGGCCTCGTTCTATAATAATGGAAAAAGGGTAAAAAAATTTTGGGATAAGGATAAATGAAAAAATTGCTAACCTTCTGCTGGAAAATCCACAGTATGGAGAAAAATCAGTGTAAAATACGTAGAATTAAGGAGTTAATTCAAGATATTTATCTTGCTTGTCATTATTACCAATCAATGCCCCTTGAAAAGCTCCAATCTCTTTAATTTTCCGCGATACTTCTTTCACAGCCGATATCATATCTGATTCGGATTTCACTCCGGTTACTATAAATTTCCCCGATGTAAAGAAGAGGAAACTCATTTTTGGGTTTTGGATTCGGTAAATCACACCTGGAAATATTTCAGGCTCGTATACTGCTCGATCGAAATACAATGCGATTACATCCAAATTCAATTCCTTACGATAGTCCCCTCCAATTACCATATTTTGGATCTTATAATCAAATTTTTCATAGAGAGAAATACCCATTGATGAAAGCTGGTAAGCAATTTTACTGATAATAATGGGTATATTAGATTTCAGTTTTACCCCGGTCAACACGAGTTTTCCTGATTTAAATATGAGTACTGTCGCTTTAGGCTTCTTCAATCGAACCAATAACCCGGGGAATCCTCGTTTTGATTCAATGTCGGAAAATTTTTCAGATATTTGATCTAAATTCAACTCATTGGCAACACGAATGGTGGCTACAATATTCTCAATTTTTAGCGAAATTTTATGATGTTTTGTTTTGGTTGTCATATTAACCAGATATATATGTAAATGGGAAAAATTCCAAAAGTACTATATACCACAGATTTTTATCGTTGATTGTTTCGAATTATATCTTAAAAAATGTATAGAACTTTTTCTCTAAGGTGAAAGGAATAAATCACATTTAATTCATTTTTCAAAAATTTTTTCTTGCTTCAATCTTCTTTTCTTTGAGAAATAAAGTGATTTTAAGCAGATATTTTAAAAATCGAATATCATTATCTTCAGATTGCCATTTTCATCAGATTCTCGAAATTCAAAAAGAGCTGATCTATCCCTTCGGAGGATTTGGAAGAAATAAAATAGTGTCCCTGAATGTTGTTGGGGTGGGGTAATAGTTTTCTTGTGCGTTGAAATTCGGCAAAATAAAAATCTTGGCGATCCTGTGACACAATATCTTTTTTTGAACCAACTATGACAACAGGAATCGAAGGATTCTCTTGTTGAACAACGGCATACCATTTTGGTAGATTTAGAAACGTTAGATAGCGAGAAAGATCATACATAATAACTGCTAATTTAATTCCCATAATATAACAATCATGAATAAAGTGGAAACGCTGCTCCCCGCCAAGATCGAACGCCAAAAATGTTGCATCATCCCCTTGAATCTTTTTATATTCGAAAGGAATGCATTGAATATCTACTCCAATTGTGAGCGCATTCTTTTCTTCAAATTTCTTTTGCTGTTTTGCCCGAATGAGGGAAGTTTTACCACATGAACCATCTCCGAAGATAGCGACTTTGACAAT